>JBAWGM010000040.1:0-3004 GCA_049592895.1 Thiobacillaceae bacterium
GCCCTACTTCCAGTTCGCGCAGGCGCCGGCAGACCGCGAAGTCACCGGGCACCATCCCGCCACCGGCGAGCCCTTCGTCCACCCTTGGCCGAGCGAGCGGGAATGCAGCGGCCCGCCATGTTATTGCGGCAAGAAGGGCTGCATCGAGGCTTATCTGTCCGGCCCGGCGCTCGCCGCAGACCATGTGCGCTACGGTGGCGAAGAGCTGCCCGCGCACGAAATCGCCCAGCTGGCCGCCGCCGGATACGGCCCGTGCAGCAAAACGCTGGCGCGTTACGAGGAACGCCTGGCACGCGCGCTGGCAGGCGTCATCAACGTCCTCGACCCGGATGTCATCGTGCTTGGCGGTGGTGTGTCCAACATCCAGCGGCTGTATGACACCGTGCCCAAACTGTGGGCGCGTTATGTGTTCTCGGATCGGGTGGACACCCGACTCGTCCCGCCCAAGCATGGCGACTCAAGCGGCGTGCGAGGGGCGGTGTGGCTGTGGAACGATTTGCAAAAAGCAAACGCAAGCTGACTCATAATGCAGCGTGTACTGACGGAGACAATTTATGGCTGAACCCTTGCTGATCGCCAAGAACGACAAGACCGAGCTTTTCATCCTGCCGCAGATGGCCAACCGCCACGGGCTGATTACCGGCGCGACTGGCACCGGCAAGACCGTGACGCTGCAAACCATGGCGGAACATTTTTCCGCCATCGGCGTGCCGTGCTTCATGTCGGATGTGAAGGGCGATCTGTCCGGCATTTCGCAGCCGGGCGGCAGCAATCCCAAAGTGGCGGAGCGAGTGGAAAAGCTGAAACTCGAAGGCTTTGAATACAAGGGCCGTCCGGTCACCTTCTGGGATCCGTTCGGCGAACTGGGCCACCCGGTGCGGGCCACGGTTTCCGACATGGGCCCCTTGCTCCTGTCGCGGATGCTGGACCTGAACGAGACCCAGGCCGGGGTGCTGAATCTGGTGTTCAAGGTGGCAGACGACAACGGCCTGCTGCTCCTGGATCTGAAGGACCTGCGCGCCATGCTGCAATTCGTCGGCGACAATAGCAAGGACCTCACCACCGAATATGGCAACGTTTCCGCCGCTTCCATCGGCGCCATCCAGCGCGGGTTGCTGACACTGGATTCTCAAGGCGGCGAGAAGATTTTCGGCGAGCCGATGCTCAATATCGCCGACCTGATGCAGACAGTTTCCGGCAAGGGCATCGTCAACGTGCTTTCGGCCGACAAGCTGATGCAGTCGCCCAAGATGTACGCGACGCTTCTGCTCTGGCTGCTGTCCGAACTGTTCGAGCGTCTGCCCGAAGTGGGCGACGTGGACAAACCCAAACTGGTATTCTTCTTCGACGAAGCGCACCTGCTGTTTACCGATGCGCCCGATGCGCTGGTGGAAAAGATCGAACAGGTGGTGCGGCTCATTCGCTCCAAGGGCGTCGGCGTGTATTTCGTCACCCAGAACCCGGCGGATGTGCCTGACAAGGTGTTGTCGCAACTGGGCAACCGGGTTCAGCATGCGCTGCGCGCCTTCAGCCCGCGCGACCAGAAGGCGGTGAAGGCCGCGGCCGACACCATGCGGGACAACCCCGCCCTGGATGAGCAGGCCGCCATCACCGAACTGGCCGTGGGCGAGGCCCTGGTTTCCTTCCTTGACGAGAAAGGCCGGCCCACCGTGGTGGAGCGGGCCTTCATCCTGCCGCCGCAGGGCCAGATCGGCCCGATCACGGCGGATCAGCGCAGGCAGGTGATCCAGTCATCCCTGGTGGCCGGGGTGTATGAAAAAGTCGTGGACCGGGAATCTGCATATGAAAAGCTCAAGGCCCGCGCGGAGCAGACGGCGGCGCAGAGCCGGCCTGCCCCGCAAGGCGATCAGGCGCAAGCGGGCGGCGGCCTGTTCGGTTCGGGCGGTATCCTGGGCACGATGCTGGGTGGCGGCAGACGCGAGGGCGCCGTGGAGGCGATGACCAAGTCCGCGGCACGCGCGATCGGCAGCCAGGTGGGGCGGCAGATCATTCGGGGCGTACTGGGTTCGATTTTTGGCGGCAAGCGGTGAGCAAGGTGATCCTGGGCGCGAGCCATTTCGACAGCAGGGCGCGCGAGTGGGACAGCAACCCCCTTTTCATCGAGCGGGCCAGGCGCATCGCAGATGCCATCCGCCGCAGCGTTCCCCTGAGCCGCAACATGCAGGCGCTGGACTATGGCTGCGGCACCGGGTTGCAGAGCTTCGAGTTGAAGGATGAACTCGGACACATCACGCTGTATGACAACTCGGCCGGTATGCTGGAAGTCCTGAACGAGAAGATCCTCGCCCAGGGCGTGTCCAACATGAGCGTGCGCCAAGTCAATCTGAGCGCAGACGCCCTGCCCATGGAGCGCTACGATCTGATATACACTTCAATGGCCCTGCACCACATCCCCGACACGAGCGCCATCATGCGTTCCTTTCACGTCCTGCTCAATGCGGGCGGCTATTTGTGTGTCGCGGACCTGGATCAGGAGGATGGCTCCTTCCACGGACCTGAAGTGGACGTGCACCGCGGCTTCGACAGGGCAGAGCTGGCTGCCACGGCAGAACAGGCCGGCTTTGGCAAGCCGCGCTTTGAGACTGTGTTCGAGATCACCAAGGAAAGCGAAAGCGGGACTCGCACTTTCCCGGTGTTCTTGATGTTTGCACAGAAGGCCTGACGTGGCATGGCCTGGCTGTTCGCCAGGATGCAATGCTTCCCGCTAGCGCCGTAACAGTAAAGGACCAAACATCATGCGTTGGCAAGGCGAGAGGCAAAGCGACAACGTGGAAGACCGCCGCGGATTGTCCATCGGTGGCCGCGGATTCGCGCTGGGCGGGATTGGGACCGTCGTCGTCACCCTGATCGCGCTCTACTTCGGCGTGGATCCGAGCGTGATACTGAACCAGGTGGCCAGTTCGCCGCCGGCTGCCGAACAACAACAGGCGGCCGCACGCAGCCCGGAGGAGAACAAGCTGGCAGAGTTTTCCGCCGTGGTGCT
>JBAWGM010000041.1:0-4481 GCA_049592895.1 Thiobacillaceae bacterium
TTGTCGACGATCCCGATGCCCCCGATCCTGCGGCGCCCAGGATGACCTGGGTGCATTGGGTGCTGTACAACATCCCGCCCGATGCCAAGGGGTTGGAGGAGGGCAAGTCCCGCACTCCGGAACTGCCGCCAGGCGCGCGCGAAGGCCTCAACGACTGGAAGCGGGAAGGGTACAGGGGCCCCTGCCCTCCTATCGGCCGGCATCGATACTTTCACAAGCTGTATGCGCTTGACACCGTCCTGCCGGTCTTGACGCCTGCGACCAAGGCCACCCTGGAAAGCGCAATGCGGGGACATATCCTGGCCCAGTGCGAACTGGTGGGGTATTACCGAAAGAAGAGGTAAGCAGATCCCGGCCCGATCGCGCCGTTTCGGTCAAACGGCCCTATTGATCGGCGGCCCGCCTCTCGACTAATCGGCCCAGGCCGGCCGGGAAGGGCCGCTCAGAATCGCGGCCCAGAGTTCCGGTCGTCCAATTCGGGGCAACGGCATATCAGGCAGCGGCGACCCTCTCAATGCACGTGATCTCTATTGGCGATCATCCTTGGTAGATTACCCGTGCGGCCATTTCATCGCTTCACCGTCAGATGCATCGCCCGTGCGCGCGCCTTGTCGTATACATCTCTAAGCGCGTTGAGCGGACTGCGCTTGCGCAGCGCATGGCGCGAATAAATGGTATGCGGCTCCGATGGCTGTAGCCGTGGGTCGTGCCGCTTGCGTATTTCGCGCGCCACCACGGCGAAGAAGTTGTACTCGTACATCACCCGTCGGCGGGCCTCGTGCAGGTAGGGCAGGCGTTTTCCGTATTCGTTGTTTGCGATGGCCTGGGTGATGGTGTGGAGTGCCGATTTGGGATCATTGATATCGACGGCGATGAAGCTCTCGGGCGGGAAGTAGTCCGCGGCATTGGGGCAGCCGCAGTAGAACGGCAGGGTCAGGCCCAGAAAGGGGTCGGCCAGTTTTTCCGTCCAGTGATGCGCGCCGATGAAGTTCTCGACGGCGATGTGATAGCGGTACGCGTCCAGCGCCTCCGCCTTGTCGTCCAGCGGGGTGGCGCCGCGTCCATAGAGATCGAGTTCGGGCAGGCCGGCGATCATGGCTTGCATGAAATTGAAGCGCTTGCGGTGCAGGGTGTGCCGCTGCTGCTTGGCCGAATACACCATGGAGATGGGCCGGGTCTTGTTGACCGGCGGGGCATTCAGCATCTCGTCGAAAGGCGTCTCATGGTCGGCGGCCACGCCGTAAAACCAGTGCAGCGCCGGCTGGGAAAAAATCCGGTCCGGATGCGGCAGCGCCCATTCCTCCTGGCTGGTGAGCACGCAACCGAACTGTTCGGTATAGGCCTTGCCGTAAATCTTGATGGACGAGGGCTCGCTGGTGGTCAGCATGGTGTGCCGGGGGTGGCAGGCCAATGGTTCAAATCCCATTCCCTTGCGGCCTCCATCACGCGCCGGCAACTCATTGTTGACCACCAGCCAGTCATAGTCGCGGAACTCGGGATCGAAGCTGAATGTGCAGCCGTCCCATTGCGGAACGTTGCCCGGGAACTGGTGCATCCACCAGCGCGTCGGCAAGAGCCCCATCACTTTGACGCGGATGGGGTTTGAGTCTTGTGGGGAGATAAGCGCCATGGTTGGTGTTATGAAACCCCCTCACCCCGGCCCTCTCCCCCTCCGAGGGGGAGAGGGAGGCTCCCCTCGCTCGCTTGTGGGAGCGGGGGTGTCTTCCTCCCCTCGCTCCGCTTGCGGGGAGAGGGGTCGGGGGTGAGGGGAGGAGGGAGAATTCGCAAGCCTGGCGTATAAGTCCAGGGTTCTTTCCAGCATGGCCGCAAGCGGGAAGAAATTGCCTGCCGGAACCGCCGGCGCCCCGTCCAGCAGGCTGCGTATTTTGGCAAGGCCGGCGTCCCGGTCGTGCAGAGGCAAGCAGCCGGCGGGATAGACGCTGCGCAGGATTTCACCCACGCCGCCATGATTGTACCCGGCAACCGGAACGCCCAGTCGCAGCGCTTCTAGCGTGGTGCGGCCGAAGGATTCGGGCTGGCTGGAAAGCGACAGCACCAGGTGCGAAATGGCCAGGATGTCTTTCAGATCCTGGCGCTGGCCGGTGAATGTGATGTGCCCGGCGAGTCCCAGCGCACGGACCATTTTCTGCAGCTCGACCAGATAGCGCTGCTTGGAACCGCTTGCGCCGCCCGCGATCAGTCCGTGCACCGGCCGTCCTTCGCGGACCAGCTCGGCCAGGATCTCGATAAAGGCCTCATGTCCCTTCAGCCGGGTAACGCGGCCGGGCAGGGTCAGCAGTTGCTTGCCAGCGGCTTCCGGGTATTGCCGGAAGAATGCACTCTTCCACGCTTCGGCGGGCCGATAGCCATAGGGATAAGCGGCGCCCGATACGCCGCGGTGAATGACCTCGATACGCTCGGGAACGATGTCGGGGTAATGTTGAAGCAGGTAGTCGCGCACTGTCGCAGACACGGCAATGATTGCTTCGCCCCTGGTCATGATGCGGCTGTAGGCATTGACCGAATAAAGGCCGTGCACCGTGGTAATGAAGCGGGGTCGGCGGCCAGGGTCCATGCGGCGCCAGGCCAGATAGGCGATCCAGGCGGGGAATCGGGAACGCACGTGCAGGATGTCCACCTTCTGCTCGGCGAGAAAGCAGCGCAGCGGCGTGACCAGGCGAAGCGCCAGCAGGGATTTGTTGCCGATCGGCCAGGTGAAGTGCTCTGCACCCAGAGCCTGCAATTCCTCCACCATGCGGCCGCCCGCAGACATCACCAAGGCGCGGTGGCCGGCATTCACCAGCGCCGCGGCGATTTCCAGGGTGCCGCGTTCGACCCCGCCCGACTGTAGCGCGGGCAACACCTGCAGAACCGTCAGCTTGGCTTCAGCCATGCGAGCACCAGGGCTGCGACCCGATCCGCTTCGTTGAATTCGGCCATGGGCTCAGGCAGGCGAGGCGACTCCTGCCAGCGGGCAAACGGCAAGACCCGGCCGTGTCGCGCCAGGTCCAGGATGCTGCGGGCGACGCTGGTGGAACGGTCCGACAGTCCAAACAGGCCCACGCCGGCTCCGGCCGTGAGCGCCTCATAGATCATGGACACACTGTCCGGCGTAACCCAGGCGGATTGGGCCTGAACCAGTTGCGCCGGAAGCCAGTCGGGCCCGGTCTGGTCATGCGCGACCAGGGTCAGGTTTTCAGGCTGGTTCGATTTCAATGCGGGCAAGAAATCCGGCGGGGTGCGGCGCGAAGTGCTCAGGGTCCAGCGCCGCTGCGGCTCGTGCGCCGCCAGTTCCCGGACTTGGCGGATGATCGCGGCATCGTCCCAGGCAAAATGCGGGCTGGGCCCGCCAATCAGCATCAAATTGAGCGGCCTTGGCGTTGCGCCCGGCACGCGGCGAATGCGGCTGAGCGGGCCATCCGTTTCCACCAGATTTGCGCTCGCCTTGAGCGCGTCACGGCGGGGAAGGATGACCCGGTCAAACCAGGCTAGCGGCAGGCTGGGTTTCATCGACACGATCGCCTTGCCGCCAAAGGCGCGGCGGGCGGCCAGCAAGGCCCAGTGGGTTTCATGGCCCGCGGCCAGGATCAGGTCGGGGCGGGGGCGCTCGACGCCCGGTGGAAATCGGCCCAATAGCCAGTTGAGCGCGTGGGTCCAGTTTCCCGCCGCAGCACAGATTTCCAGGCGGGCGGGGGTCTTGCGGGCCAGCGCTTCGGCCAGGCCCAGGGACTGATTTTCGTGGCCGCGTTTGCCGTCGGTGAGCACCCATATAGTCAGCATCAAGGCGCGCCGGGGCTGTTTTCCGCAGTCCAGGCGCGCTGGGTGAAAGCCGCCCAGGCATAGGGGGCAGGGTCCAGGGCGGGTTGGCCGCCTTCGATCAAATCCGCCAGCAGGGTGGCGCAGGCAGGCGCCATGGTGACGCCGTAGCGGTAATGACCCAGATTCAGCCACAGGTTGTCGAAATCCGGATGCCGGTCGATAAGCGGGATATTGTCCGGGCTGCCGGGGCGCAGGCCCGCCCAGCTCTGAACCTGTTCGTGCCCGGCCAGCGACGGGACAAGCTTGCAGGCGGTCTCGCGCAGCCCGGCGAGGACTTCGGGGGTGGTGCGGGCATCGAACCCGACGTCTTCCAGCGTGCTGCCCACCAGCAGATGGCCATCCCGGCGCGGCACCAGATAGTAGCCGGCGTGGAGCACGATAGTCGAAAGCGCATGGCTGCCGGGGGGAAACATCAGAATCTGCCCGCGCACCGGGTGGATGGCCTCCAGGCCGGGCAATGGCCCCAGGCCTATTCCGCCCCAGGCGCCGGTGGCGAGAACAAAGCGCTCCGCCCGAATTTCCCCGTGCGGGGTCTGAACGGCCTCGAGCTTACGACCTCGGGTGATCAGGCCGGTCGCTGGCGAGTCAGTGTGCACCTCGCCGCCCAGGTGTTGAATCGCTTCCAGCAGGGAGCGGACCAGGCGGGGGTTGCGAACCTGGGC
>JBAWGM010000042.1:0-4349 GCA_049592895.1 Thiobacillaceae bacterium
CCAGTCCCCCACGACTTTCAGTGGGGACCTGGCTGTCTCTGTAAACCCTTGGAATCCTTGGCTCCCCGACCTGGGCTCGAACCAGGGACCTGCGGATTAACAGTCCGTCGCTCTACCGACTGAGCTATCGGGGAATCGTACTACGTACTAAAAGGGAACGCGAATTGTAGGGGCGGGGGCGGTTCGGGTCAAGGGTCGCGCGGGGGTGCGCTGGCTTGTTCGCATTGCTGGATTGCCGGTCGCTTCGCCCCTCGCAAAGACAGCATTCCTGTCGCTCACGCCTAGCAACGCGGCTTGACGCTCTACCGGTGCCAAGGCGGCGGCTCTTGGTTGAGTTCAGGCCAGCACCCTCGCCAACCTCGCCAGCGCCTTCTCCAGATTTTCGCTCGACGTCGCGAACGACAGCCGCACATAGCCTTCGGCGCCGAAGGCGGAGCCGGGCACCACGGCCACGCCGGCGTCTTCCAGCAGATACTCGCAGAACTCCAGATCGGTGCGCGCGCTGAGCTTGCCAGCGGCGTGCAGGTGTTCGATGGCGCCGCGCATGTCAGGGAAGGCGTAGAAGGCGCCGCCGGCCTTGAGGCATTTTACGCCGGGCAGTCTGTTGAGGCCGTCGACCAGCAACTGGTGGCGCTGCTTGAACGCGGCCAGCATGGGCGCCATGCAGGCCTGGTCGCCGTTGAGCGCGGCTTCGGCCGCGATCTGCGAAATCGAGGTGGGGTTGGAGGTGCTCTGCGACTGCACGTTGGTCATGGCCTGGATGATGGGTTCCGGGCCGGCGGCGTAGCCGATGCGCCAGCCGGTCATGGAATAGGCCTTGGACACGCCGTTCAGCACCATGGTGCGCGGGTACAGGTCGGGGCAGGCGTTGAGGATGTTGGAGAAGGGCGCATCGTCGAGGCTGATGTGCTCGTACATGTCGTCGGTCGCGATCAGCACCTGCGGGTGCGCGCGCAGCACTTCGCCCAGGGCGGCGAGCTCCTGTCTTGAATACACCGCGCCGGTCGGGTTGCTGGGGCTGTTGATCACCACCATGCGGGTACTCGGCGTCATGGCGGCTTCGAGCTGCGCCGCGCTCATCCTGAAGCCCTGTTCGATGCCGGCGTCGACGATGACCGGCACGCCGTCGGCGAGCAGCACGATGTCCGGGTAGGACACCCAGTAGGGCGAGGGGATGATGACCTCGTCGCCCGGGTTGATGGTGGCCTGCACCAGGTTGAAGAAACTCTGCTTGCCGCCGCAGGACACCAGGATCTGTTTCGGCGTGTAGGCCAAGCCATTGTCGCGCTGGAACTTGGCGATGACGGCGGCCTTGAGGCTGGGCGTGCCGTCCACCGGGGTGTACTTGGTGAAGCCGCGTTGGATGGCGGCAATCGCCGCGGCCTTGATGTGGTCCGGGGTGTCGAAGTCCGGCTCGCCCGCGCCCAGGCCGATGATGTCCTTGCCGGCGGCCTTGAGTGCGCCCGCCCGCGCGGTGACGGCGAGCGTGGGGGAGGGCTTGATCGATTGCACGCGGCGCGAGAGCGGGATGTCCATGGATGACCTACGGGGCGGGGTAGACGGCCGGTGTAAAATGCCCGGTTGGGCACAGGTTCAAAAGTGCCGGAATTTTACTCGTGGTCACGACCTTTCCCAATAGCCCCTTCCAACTACACCAGCCCTTTGAGCCGGCCGGCGACCAGCCGGAAGCCATCGCCCGGATCGTGGAAGGCTACGACGACGGCCTGGCCTACCAGACCCTGTTGGGCGTGACGGGCTCGGGCAAGACCTTCACCATGGCCCACGTCATCGCCCGGCTGGGCCGGCCCGCGCTGATCATGGCGCCCAACAAGACCCTGGCGGCGCAGCTTTATTCGGAGATGCGCGAGTTCTTCCCGGAAAACGCGGTGGAGTATTTCGTCTCCTATTACGACTATTACCAGCCCGAGGCCTACGTGCCCAGCCGCGACCTGTTCATCGAGAAGGATTCCTCGATCAACGAGCACATCGAGCAGATGAGGCTGTCCGCCACCAAGGCCTTGCTGGAACGGCGCGACACGGTGATCGTGGCCACGGTGTCGTGCATCTACGGCATCGGCGACCCGGTCGATTACCACAGCATGATCCTGCACCTGCGCCAGGGCGAGAAGCTGGACCACCGCGAGGTGCTGGGGCGGCTCGCCACCATGCAGTATGAGCGCAACGACTACGATTTCCACCGGGGCACCTTCCGCGTGCGGGGCGACGTGATCGACGTGTTCCCGGCGGAAAACGCGGAGACCGCGCTGCGCATCGAACTGTTCGACGACGAGGTGGAAACGCTCACGGTGTTTGATCCGCTGACCGGCAGGCTGCAAAGCAAGGTGCCGCGCTACACCGTGTTTCCGTCCAGCCATTACGTCACGCCGCGCGAGACCACCCTCAAGGCGATCGAGAAGATCAAGGTTGAGCTGCGCGAGCGGCTTGAGTTCTATTACGCCAACCACAAGCTGGTGGAAGCGCAGCGCCTGGAACAACGCACCCGCTTCGACCTGGAAATGCTCAACGAACTGGGCTTTTGCAAGGGCATCGAGAACTATTCGCGCCACCTGTCGGGACGCAAGGCGGGCGAGCCGCCGCCGACGCTGATCGACTACCTGCCGCCGCAGTCGCTCCTGATCATCGACGAGTCGCACGTCACCGTGCCGCAAATCGGCGGCATGTACAACGGCGACCGGGCGCGCAAGTTCAATCTGGTGGAATACGGCTTTCGCCTGCCCTCGGCGATGGACAACCGACCACTCAAGTTTGAGGAATTCGAAGGCCTGATGCCGCAGACCCTGTTCGTTTCCGCCACCCCGGCGGACTACGAGGCGGCGCATCAGGGCCAGGTGGTGGAACAACTGGTTCGCCCGACCGGGCTGGTGGATCCGCTGGTTGAGGTCAGGCCGGTGTCAACCCAGGTGGATGATCTGCTGTCCGAATGCCGCAAGCGGCTTGCGGTGGGCGAGAGAGTGTTGGTCACCACGTTGACCAAGCGCATGGCCGAAGACCTGACCGACTATCTGGCGGAACATGGGGTGAAGGTGCGCTATCTGCACTCCGACATCGATACTGTCGAGCGGGTGGAGATTATCCGCGACCTGCGCCTGGGCGTGTTCGACGTACTGGTCGGCATCAACTTGTTGCGCGAAGGTCTGGATATTCCGGAAGTTTCGCTGGTGGCGATTCTCGACGCCGACAAGGAAGGCTTCCTTCGCTCCACTCGCTCGTTGATCCAGACCATAGGGCGGGCCGCGCGCCACCTGCACGGCAGCGCCATTCTCTATGCCGACCGGGTGACCGATTCGATGAAACGTGCGATCGACGAAACGGAACGGCGGCGCAACAAGCAGTTGGCGTTCAACGTAGAACACGGCATTACGCCCAAAGGAGTGAGCAAAAGGATCAAGGACATCATCGAAAATGTCGTTAACCTGGATGAAGCCCGCCTGGAACTCAAGGCCGCCCAGACTTTGGCGGCTTACCACGTGATGAACGACAAGGACCTCAGCCGGGAGGTCAAGCGGGTTGAAAAGGAAATGCTGGAAGCCGCCAGGAACCTGGAATTTGAAAAGGCCGCGGAACTTCGCGACCACTTGAAGGAACTCAAGGAGGTGCTGTTCGGTATCGAACAGGCAAACGATTCGAGGATTTAGGAAACAGCAACGGTGCAGGGAGGCAATTGCGTGCAATCCACTGGTCAGGCAATCCGGCTTGTTTTCGGAAGGGTGAAGATGGTGAAGGTCTTATTCGTCTGCATGGGTAACATCTGCCGCTCGCCCATGGCCCAGGGGGTATTCCACAAGCTGGTGCAGGAAGCCGGGCTGGAAGACCAGGTGTCGATCGATTCTGCCGGCACCCACAGCTATCATATCGGCGATGCGCCGGATCAGCGCGCCCAGTCCATCCTGCGTGATCGCGGCATCGATATCTCAGGTTTGCGGGGGCGCCAGGTGGCGGACCCGGATTTCAAGCAATTCGACTACATCCTGGCCATGGATACGGCCAATCTGAACAATCTCAAACGGCGCGCCTCCTCCAGCTACCATGACAAGATCCGCCTGATGCTGGCCTACAGCCGAAGATACCCCAACCTGGATGTGCCCGATCCCTATTTTGGAGGCGCTGAGGGCTTTGATGAGGTATTGCGTATGGTGGAGGATGCGAGCCAGGGGCTATTGAAGGAAATCCGGCACGATCTGGCGAGAAGCAATCGGCAAATTAGCTAAGCAAGTTAGCCGAGGTGGCGCTGGCAGCCACGAATGCAAGAAGGGGGCCTGTGCGGCCCCCTTGGTTTGTGCGCGATCTCAACGCTGAGGCGGCTGGGTCTCCACTTGAACCAGGGGCTC
>JBAWGM010000043.1:0-4217 GCA_049592895.1 Thiobacillaceae bacterium
GAGCCCCTGAGCGTTGCCGCTTTCCGGCAGGCCGTAGGGATGGTTTCCATATACCGCGCGGTAAAATGCCTTATCCGCTACGTCCTCGGGCTGTGCTTCTTCCTCCTTCAGTTCGGCGAGCATCCGATTCCGCTCGCGCTGAAACACGGCGTCGGGAAAACGTGGACGCTGCAGCACGTCGACCAGGATCGCCACCGCCTCGCCGCGCTCCTTGGCCGAAGACAGGGTGCGCAGGGTCACACCTGCCCGATCCCGGTCAAAGTGGCCGCCCAGTTCCGCCCCAACATCAGCCAGCCTGTTGGCGATATCCTCATCGCTCATGTCACCGGCCCCCTGGTCCAGCATCACCTGGGTCATCCTGGCCAAACCCGCCTTGTCCGGCGTGTCGTAGGCGCTGCCGGCAGGGAAGTCCACGGATACGTCGAGCATCGGCAGGTTGTGGCTTTCGACGAAATAGACCCGGGCGCCTTCCGGCGTCGTCCAGTGCTGGATGGGCAGGGCCGCGTGGGCTGTCAAAATCGCCGAGCACGCCAGTGCGAGAAGCAGTCGCGGGAGATAATCAGTAATCATTTTTCACTCCCGGAACCGCGGCGCGGCGCGGCTTGGGTTCGATCGGTTGCGGATCGAGCACCGCCACCGTCAAATGGTCATCCTGGATGATCTGGCCGGCGGCGGCCTTGACCTCATCTGCAGTCACTGCGCGCAGCTTGGCCACCCGTTCATCCAGCAGGCGCAGGGGCAGTCCCACCGTCGCCAGTTCGCCGATCTGCATGGCCTGATAGAACTCCGAATCGCGCTGGTAGACATCGGAAGCAATGACCTGGGCTTTTGCGCGATTCAGTTCCTGTTCGCTCACACCCTTGGTCATCACTTTTTCCAGCTCTGCGCGGATGGCCTTTTCCAGCCCATCCACGCTCACACCTTCGGAAGGAGTGGCCTCCAGATAGAACATCCCCGGTCCGCGTGAAATGCTGTCATAGCCCACTCCCAGGCTCACGGCGAGCTTGCGTTCCTTCACCAGGGCCTTCTGCAGGCGGGCCGAATCGTGCCCATCCAGCACGCCCGCCAGCAATTGCAGTGCGTAGGGCAACTCATCCTTGTCCACGTCGCGCAGCACCGGGGCATGCCAGCTCATCAACAAGTAGGGCAGTTTGGCCGGCGCCTTGACGGTAACGCGCTTGATCCCTTTCTGTTCCGGCTCATCCTGGGGCTTGCGCGCAGGCAAGGCCTTGGCGGGCAAGGGGCCAAAATATTTCTTTGCCAGGGCAACAACGTCGTTGGCCTTGACGTCGCCCACCACCACCAGCGTGGCATTGTTCGGCGCATACCAGCGGCCATACCAATCGCGCGCGTCCTGCGCCGTCATATGCTCCAGATCGTCCATCCAGCCGATGATGGGGCGGCGATAGGGATGTTCCTGATAAGCAATGGACATGGCCCGTTCATATACCATGGCCTGGGGTTTATCCTCGGTGCGCAAGCGCCGTTCTTCCATGACCACCTGGATCTCCTTCTTGTATTTCTCGTCACTGATATTCAGGTTGGCCATGCGATCCGCCTCCAGCTTCATGGACAGCGCCAGTTGGTCTCTCGGCAGTTGCTGGAAGTAGGTAGTGTTATCGCGCTCGGTGAAGGCGTTCTCGCGCCCGCCGACCGCCGCAATCTGCTTGGAGAACTGGCCAGCCGGTACTTTCTCGGTGCCCTGGAACATCATGTGTTCGAGCAGATGGGCCACGCCGGTGGTGCCATTGAATTCATCCATGCTGCCGGCCCGATACCATACCTGCGAGACGACCACCGGGGCCCGCGGGTCTTCCTCCACCAGCACCCGCAAGCCGTTGTCCAGCTTGAATTCTTGCACCACCGCGTGGGCCGATGCGGTGGCCAGGAACAGGCCGGCCGCCGCCCACCTGGAAAAAGAAATCATGTTCATAAGAAAAATTCGCTCCGGAAGGCAGATGATAAAATACCTCAATTCCTTATCAGCAGACCCGCAAGGCCCGTGTTTAGTTTCTTCAAGTCCGCATCCACCGAGCTCGGCGTGCCCGCGCCCGCTCAAGAAGCCGCCGCCGGATCGCCCAAACTCGCCTGGGCGCAAAGGCTGAAACAGGGACTGGCCAAGACCCGCAGCAAGCTGGGCAGCCAGATCACCGGGCTGTTCGGCGCCGGGCGCAAGATCGATGAGAACTTGTTCGAGGAACTGGAAACCATCCTGATTATTTCTGATGTGGGCGTGGAAGCGACTGAAACCTTGATGCAGTCCCTGCGCCGCCGGGTCAGGAAAGAAGCTCTGACCGAGGCTCCCCAGTTGCAGGCCGCACTGAAAGCCTCCTTGACCGAATTGCTGCTGCCCTTGCAAGACCCTTTGGATATCTCCAGGGCCAGCCCGTTTGTCATCATGCTGGCCGGGGTGAACGGTGCCGGCAAAACCACCACCATAGGCAAGTTGGCGCACTATTTCCAGGCCCAGGGTAAATCCGTGCTGCTGGGCGCGGGCGATACCTTCCGCGCCGCAGCCCGCGAACAGTTGCAGGTCTGGGGCGAGCGCAACGGAGTCAGCGTCATCAGTCAGGAAAAAGGCGACTCGGCCGCGGTGATCTTTGATGCCATCAGCGCCGCGCGCGCGCGCAACATCGATGTGGTGCTGGCCGACACCGCCGGCCGTCTCCCCACCCAGTTGCACCTGATGGAAGAAATCAGGAAAGTGAAACGGGTAATACAGAAAGTGGACTCCGCGGCCCCGCATGAAGTGCTGCTGGTGCTGGATGCCAACACCGGACAGAACGCCGTCAACCAGGTGAAGGCCTTTGACGATGCGCTGGGCGTGACCGGCCTGGTGATCACCAAGCTGGATGGCACGGCCAAAGGGGGAGCCATCGCGGCGATTGCGTCGGCGCGGCCGATCCCGGTGCGATTCATCGGTGTAGGCGAAAGCGTCGACGACCTGCGGCCCTTCAATGCCGCGGAATTCGTTGACGCGCTGTTTGACTAGTGCGGCGCCGCGCTGCAGCCGTGACAGCAACTTCTGAAGCCGGCTCGGATACGCTCGCATGCGCTTAACTCTTGCGCCGCGTCGATAGATGATTTCCTTCAGCCAGGTTTCCAAACGCTACCCTGGCGGCCACGCTGCGCTTGAAAACGTCAGCTTCGATATCGCTCAGGGCGAACTGGTATTTCTGACCGGGCACTCCGGCGCTGGCAAATCCACCGTGCTTAAGCTGATTGCCGCCATCGAGCGGCCCAGTTCCGGCGTGGTTCGCGTCAACGGGCAGAATGTCGGCAGGCTTTCGCGCCACGCGGTGCCCTATCTGCGCCGCAACATCGGCCTTATTTTTCAGGACCACAAGCTGCTGTTCGACCGCAACGCCATCGAGAACGCAGTACTTCCATTGGCCATTGCCGGGATGGAACGGCGCGAGGCATTGAAGCGCGCCCGTGCCGCGCTGGACAAGGTGGGTCTGCTCAAGCACGAGAAAGCCATGCCTGTCACCCTGTCGGGCGGCGAGCAACAACGCCTTTGCATTGCCCGGGCCGTGGTCTCGAGGCCTGCGCTGGTGCTGGCGGACGAACCCACCGGCAACCTGGATACGGAATATGCCGCCACGATCATGACCATGTTCAAGGACTTTCACCGCGTCGGCACCACCATGGCCATCGCGACCCACGACGAGCGCGCGATTGCCGCCATGGGCGGGCGCGTGCTGCACCTGGACCACGGCAAGATCCTCGGGGCAGCGGCATGAGCACTTCGGAAGGGCGCCGCGAGCCCGCGAACCCAGCCAGCCGACGACACGACGAGGCTTCCCAATGAGCACTGGAGCGGAGGCGGCGCGATGAATTGGCTGCGCGCTCACCTGACAGCGCTCAAGACTGCCCTCTCCCGGTTCTGGCACGCCCCTTTTGCCAGCCTGTTCACGCTGGTTGCGATCGGCGTCGCCATCAGTCTTGCCGCCAGCCTTTACCTGTGCCTCTTCAATCTCGACCGCCTGGCGGGTCATCTGCCCGCCCAGCCGGAAATCAGCCTGTATGTCAGCCGCGACGCCAGTCAGGATCAAGTGAAACAGCTCAGGCAGGCCTTGACCGGGCGCAAGGATCTCGTCAACGTTCGCTACGTATCCCGTGATGCCGCCCTTAAGAGTTTGGCCGAAGCTGGCGGCCTGGGCGATATCACTGCGGGCCTGGATGTCAACCCCTTGCCGGATGCCTGGGTGCTGACC
>JBAWGM010000044.1:0-2764 GCA_049592895.1 Thiobacillaceae bacterium
TTCGATTGCTTGCGGCAATTTGGAAAAATCGTAATCGCAAAAGATGTCGCCGTTGATGACGGGGAATATCTCGGCATTCAATAGCGGCAGCGCGGTTGCAATCCCGCCCGCCGTTTCCAGAGCCTCTTCCTCGCGCGAATAATGTATTTCGGCTCCAAAGGGCGCGCCGTTACCCAGGACCGCTTCAAATTCTGCGCCAAAATGGGCATGGTTGATGACGATGGAATCGAAGCCCGCTTTCACCAGCTTTTCCAGATGCCAGACAATCAGGGGCTTGCCCCCAACAGGCAGCAGGGGTTTGGGGGTGTAGTCGGTCAGAGGTCGCATGCGCTCGCCCCGCCCAGCCGCCAATATCATTGCCGGATTCATTCAAGGAAAGGCCTCTGAACAAAGAGGACGGGAGGACAGGAGTAAATCGAAACCTCTTGTCCTCTTGTCCTCTTTGTAAACAAGCGTTTTCAAAACGTATACCCTACCTGGGCCGCTCGGTTTTCCAACTGATCCAGCAGCCGCAGCATTGGGTGGAGTTCGGTGTAACGCCTGCAGGTCCGCCGCAGGTAGTCCATCACCAGGGGCATATCCTTGAGATAGGCTTCCTTGCCGTCACGGTGATACAGGCGCGCAAAGATGCCCAATACTTTGATGTGACGCTGCGCACCCATCCATTCGAAGTCGCGATAGAACTCGTAGAAATCGGCGGCAACCGGCAGCCCGGCCTTGCGCGCCGCTTCCCAGTAACGAATCACCCAATCCAGCACCTGCTCTTCCTCCCAACTGATGTACGCATCCTTGTATAGCGAAGCCAGGTCGTAAGTAATTGGGCCGTAAACCGCATCCTGGAAATCCAGTATGCCCGGGTTGGGGTCGCTGACCATGAGGTTGCGCGAGTGATAGTCCCGATGCACATAGACCTTGGGCTGCGCCAGATTATTGGCAAGTATGCATTCAAACGCCTGGTTCAGCAGCCGGGTCTGGCCATCTGTCAGAGTCTGGCCCAGGTGTTGAGCCACATACCAGTCGGGAAACAAAGCCAGTTCGCGTAGCAGCAATTCGCGGTCGTAGGGCGGCAGTTCGCCTCGCCGGCTGGCGAGCTGGATCTTCACCAAGGCCGCATTGGCTGCCAGATACAATTCTCTCGCACTGGATTCATTCAGCGACGAAAGATAGGTCACCGGGCCCAGATCCGACAGCAACAGGAAACCCAGCCTCAAGTCTTCCGCCAACACCCGCGGCACGTGAACCCCGGCGTCGGCGAACAGCCGGGCGACTTTGATGAACGAACGGCAATCCTCGTGGGACGGCGGGGCGTCCATCACTATATAATTGCTGCCGTCGAACGTGGCACGAAAATAGCGCCGGAAACTGGCATCGCTGGAGGCCGGAGCCAGGCCAAACTCCTGGCTTCCCAAGCAGGCGGCCACCCAGTGTTGCAAGGATTCGAGGCGTTCCACGAACATTTCCGATTAGGCAAACACGGCAATTTTACTCCGACGGAGCCCCTGAGAGTCTTCCATGAACCATGATCGGCTCCGAACCCTGTTAGCTGTCTGCCTGGTTCAGTCCTTCGCCCGAAGCGCATCCTGCGCCGAGCCCATGCTCGTTCTCAAGCAGGACACCGAGTTGCGCGGTTCGGCCGTGGCGGGCCCGGCTGGACCGCTGTTCATCGCGGCAGATCGCATCGAATCCAGCCAGCCGGATGTCGTGGAAGCCTTCGGCCAGGTCGAAGCTCGCCACGCGGGGGAAAATTTCTTTGCTGATTTTCTGCGCTATGACACCCAACTCAATCAGGTGTACGCGCGCGGCGGGGTGCGTTTTGAGGAGGCACAGGCGGTGGTAACCGGTGATAGCCTCACCATGAACCTGGACACCAAGTCCGGCACCATGCTGAAACTGACCTTCGAGCTGACTGCCACGCCCGGTCGCGGCCACGCCGAGCGGGTGGATTTCCAGGACCAGGATCACGCAAGCTTCAAACAAGCTCTCTACACGACCTGCCCGGTCGATGACGAGGCATGGAAGCTCCAGGTGACCCAGCTTGACATCGACCAGGCCAAGCAGGTGGGCACCGCCCACAGCGCTTTGCTTACGTTTAAGGACGTGCCCCTGCTCTATACGCCATGGATGAATTTCTCTCTCGACAACAGCCGCAAGAGCGGCCTCCTCGCACCGACCTTCGGCACCACCAGCAAGAGCGGTCTGGAAATTTCGCTGCCCTACTATTTCAATCTGGCGCCCAATTACGATGCCACTCTGTACCCTCGCCTGCTCAGCAAGCGCGGGCTGCAACTGGGGGTGGAAGGACGTTACCTGATGGATACTTATCAAGGCTCTGCGCTGGCTGAGTTTCTTAGCGACAAGACCACGAGCCAGTCCCGCTGGGCCGTGCTGCTCCAGCATGAGCAGCAAATCGATCCCGCCCTCATCGGGCGCATCGATTTTCAGCGAGTATCCGACAACAACTATTACCGCGATCTGTCTACCTTGGTGGTCAAGACATCCCAAACCCTGCTGCCCGAACAGGGCGTGTTGGACTATGACGATGGCCTCTGGCAGGGGCAGTTCACGGTGCAGCAGTTCCAGCTTCTGCAGGACCCCAACAATCCGATCACCCGTCCTTATGGCCGCCTGCCGGGCATTACGCTCAAGACCGACCGCCTGTTCGGCGCGTTCGAAGGAAAGCTGGATTCAGAATTTGACTATTTCACCCACCCCACCCAGACCCAGGGCGCACGGCTGATCGTATATCCGCAGCTCAAGCTGCCGT
>JBAWGM010000045.1:0-2531 GCA_049592895.1 Thiobacillaceae bacterium
TCCGGAGCGGAAGTCAGGGCATAGCGTCCGCACATGCTATAAGCCCCCAGTCAGTTCGCGTTCGAATTCGGCTTCGGCCGGGGCATCGTCATTCATGCGTCTCTCTCCTGTGGATAGAATACATGAACGTGGTCCTCGCGGCGCTCAAGGCATCACGATGACCATCCATGACACCCCAAAGCGATCCGCGACCATGCCGAAGCGCGAGGCATAAAAAGTCTTGCTCATGGGCATCTGCACCTGCCCGCCCACTGCCAGAGCGGCAAACAAGCGATCGGCCTCGGCATCGTCCGCCGCCGTGAGCGACAACGAGAATCCATTGAAGTTCGGCTGTCCCAGGCGGCGGCCATCGGAAGCCATCAGCGTGGTGTCGCCTATGCGGAAAGTCATATGCATCACCTTGTCCTGGTGCATCGCCTTGTCCTCAGCGCCAGGCGGAACCATGCCGGGTTCAGCGGACTCAGGGCTGTCCTTGAAGCGCATCAGCATGGTGACCTCCGCGCCAAGCGCGCTGCGGTAGAAATTGACCGCCTCCTCGCAATGGCCATCGAAAAACAGATAGGGTTGGACTTGCATGGCGCCTCCTTCTCAGGTTGGGGGCAGTCACCGCAAACGGCGTGACGGTCAGGCTCTCCTGTTCAGCAATTTGCCCAGACGCGCCAAAGTCAGGTTCGCCCCGTCAACGGTCCCATACTCCTTGACCGCTCGTTCGCATTCTGCCGCTGACAGAAACAGCATCCGCATGGAGAGTCGGGGCTTCCCTCCTTTTCCGACAATGTTCGCCGCCGCCCCAAAACTTGCGAGCTCGGCATCTTCCCCGCTGCGATGTTTGCAGACCAGGAGCCCGGGCTTCACGTTCTCAACATAGACGATCCTGTTCTCATGGTGGCAGCCTTCAGGTCTGTACATGACGGACTGCCAAGCCCCGCCAGGCTTGAGCACCATGGGGGAAGTCGTGGCGGCTGAATTCGATCGGCCCGGGGCACTGCGCCACAAGGCTCCGGGAAGGGGCGCCTGGATTACCGAAGAAACTTGGAGCGATTCAACAATTAACCGTAAATATAAGACAATGTCGTCGCCCAGGACTTGATGGACCTCTCCGATTTAATGCCCAGGCACGTCTTTGGCTTTTTGCACAAGGATTGAAGCTGGGAGCGCGAAAGTCGAAGTCCTTCACGCCCTGAATGCGGTTAATTTGTTTCGGAGCCATCATAATGCCGCCGTCTCGTTCTGTGACCCTGTTTCTCGCCCTGCTGGCAATTTCTCTTGCGCATGAAGGAACGTGCGAAGGAGCCAGCCGAACGCTGACGCTGGGTGCCTACACTGCGCCACGCGAGGTGTACGGCAAGGCCATCATTCCTGCGTTCCAGCGCTACTGGAAAATGAAGACCGGTCAGGATGTTCGCTTTCAGGAATCCTATCTCGGCAGCGGCGCGCAGGCACGTGCCATCGCGGGAGGCTTCGAGGCGGATGTCGCAGCATTGTCCCTGGAAGCAGACATCGACAGCATCGCCCGCGCCGGCCTGATCCAGCGCGACTGGCGTACCGGGGCGACGCACGGCATGGTGACCCATTCCGTGGTGGTGATCGCGGTGCGCAAAGGCAATCCCAAGGCCGTGCGGGATTGGGACGATCTGCGGCGCAAGGGCCTGAAGGTGCTGACCCCCAATGTGCGCACCAGCGGCGGCGCCAAGTGGAATGTCTGCGCCCTGTATGGCGCGGCTATCCGGGGTGGCACCAGCGTTCCCAAGGGCGATGCTGGCGCGGCGCAGATGCTGCTGCGCGACGTGCTGCGCAACGTCACGGTGATGGACAAGGGGGCGCGCGAATCGATAATCAATTTCGAGCGCGGGGTGGGCGATGTCGCCATCACCTATGAAAACGAAGTGCTGGTCGGACGCAAGGCGGGCGAGACTTACGAATACGTGGTGCCGCGCGCGACCATCCTGATCGAGAACCCGGTCGCGGTGGTGGACAAGTACGCTGACAGGCACCGCAACCGCGATCTGGCCGAAGCGTTCGTCGCCTTCCTCACCAAGCCGGAAGCGCAGCGCGCTTTTGCCGAATATGGCTTGCGACCGGCGGATGCCGGGGTCGCGAAGGAAGTCGCCAAGCAGTTTCCGGCGGTGCACGATCTGTTCGCCATACGCGACCTGGGTGGTTGGACTCAGGTGGACAAGACCCTGTTCGGGCCCTCGGGCGCGTATGAACGGGCGATGGCGGCGGCGCACTGATCATGCGGCAGGTCAGCAGCGCGCTGAATCCGGAACGCGGCGGTCGGATAGTTCGCTTCGCGGTTCTCGCGTATATCGGCTTTCTCGTGCTGCTGCCGCTGACAGCGCTGGGGCAGCATGGTCTGGCGGGCGGCGTGACCGCGTTGTGGCAGGCCGTCAGCGCCCCTGGGGCGCGCAATGCGCTCTGGCTCACCCTTTGGAGCGCGGCCGTCATGGCCTTGATCAACGCGCTGATGGGCACAGCCGCCGCCTGGGCTCTGGTGCGTTACCGTTTTCCCGGCCGTTCCTTTCTGTCTA
>JBAWGM010000046.1:0-3505 GCA_049592895.1 Thiobacillaceae bacterium
AGACAGAGGTGGGCATAATGATAGCCTCTCGCCGGCCCAGGACGCGCCATTGCCAGCGCGTCTTTTGCCCGCAAGTGACCGAATAACAAAAGGCAGCCGAAGCTGCCTCTTGGAATCGTGCCGGATCGGATGAACAATTATTTCTTCATGCCATAGCGCTGGCGGAATTTCTCCACTCGGCCCGCGGTATCTACAATCTTCTGCTTGCCGGTGTAGAACGGATGGCACTGCGAGCACACTTCGATATGCAGCGGCTTGGCCAGGATGGAACGGGTCTTGAACGTGCTGCCGCAGGAGCAGGTCACATCAATCTCGTTGTATGCGGGATGAATGTCGGCTTTCATGCTTGAGTCCTCAAAAACACCGCGGCGAGTACGCGGAAACCGCGCATTATCCACAAAAAAACCTTCAAAGGCAAGGACTTGGCCTGGACGCACCCACTTCAGCGCCCGGTCTTCATCGCGTTGAAAAATTCGTCGTTGTTCTTGGTGGCGCGAATCTTGTCGAGCAGGAAGTCCATCGCGTCCAGGTCGTCCATCGGGTACAGCAGCTTGCGCAGCACCCAGACCTTTTGCAGGATGCTGTGTTCCATAAGCAGTTCTTCGCGCCGGGTGCCGGAGCGGTTGACGTTGAGGGCGGGATAAATGCGCTTTTCCGCCATCCGCCGGTCCAGGTGGATCTCCATGTTGCCGGTGCCCTTGAACTCTTCATAGATCACGTCGTCCATGCGCGAGCCGGTTTCGATCAGGGCGGTGGCGAGAATGGTCAGGCTGCCGCCCTCCTCAATGTTGCGCGCCGCGCCGAAAAAGCGTTTGGGCTTTTGCAGCGCATTGGCGTCGACGCCACCGGTCAGCACCTTGCCGGAGGAAGGCTGCACCGTATTGTAGGCACGTGCCAGACGGGTGATGGAGTCCAGCAGTATCACCACGTCCTTCTTGTGCTCCACCAGACGCTTGGCTTTTTCGATCACCATCTCAGCCACCTGAACATGGCGGGACGCCGGCTCGTCAAAGGTTGACGCCACCACTTCGCCGCGCACGGTGCGCGACATTTCCGTCACCTCTTCCGGGCGCTCATCGATGAGCAGCACGATAAGTTCGATATCCGGATGGTTGCCAATGATGGCGTGCGCCATGTGCTGCAGCATGATGGTCTTGCCGGACTTGGGCGGCGACACGATGAGACCGCGTTGACCCTTGCCGATGGGGGCAATGATGTCAATGATGCGGCTGGTGATGTTTTCCTCTGCACGGATGTCGCGCTCCAGCTTGAGCGGCTTGTCCGGATGCAGCGGCGTGAGGTTTTCAAACAGGATCTTGTTCTTGGTGTTTTCCGGTGCCTCGCTGTTGACCGTATCCAGCTTGGTCATGGCGAAATAGCGCTCTCCATCCTTGGGGGTGCGGATTTCGCCGTCTACCGTGTCGCCGGAATGCAAATGGAAACGGCGAATCTGGCTTGGGCTGACATAAATGTCGTCCGGGCTGGCCAAATAGGAAGTGTCAGGAGATCGCAGGAAACCATAGCCATCGGGCAGAACTTCCAGCACCCCTCCCCCAAAAATGCTTTCGCCTTTTTTCGCATGATTCTTGAGCAGGGCGAAAATCAACTCCTGCTTGCGCATTCGATTGGCGTTTTCGATACCGTTGGTCAAGGCCATGTCGACCAGTTCTGTTACGGGATGTTGTTTGATTTCTGATAGGCGCATGGAATAGACCTGTGGGGCCGCAAGGGCGGAGAAGAAAGTCGGGTTATGATTACCGTCTGCCGGGTACCGCCCTCGGTGGGGTGGTCAGAACCCCGGCAACGCTTGGGATGATTTCAGGTTAGCGGGCTTAGATGTTGCTGTCAACAAATGCGGTCAATTGGGATTTGGACAGGGCCCCCACCTTGGTGGCCTCCACATTGCCATTCTTGAATATCATCAGGGTGGGGATGCCGCGGATGCCGAATTTGGGAGGCGTACCCTGGTTCTCGTCAATGTTGAGTTTGCAAACCTTGAGTCGGCCGGCATACTCCCTGGCGACCTCGTCCAGCACCGGCGAAATCATCTTGCAGGGGCCGCACCAGTCGGCCCAGTAGTCCACCAGTACAGGCAGGCCGGCTTGCAAGACCTCCTGCTCGAAGGTGGCATCGGATACATATTGGATGTGCTCGCTCATGGGGTTCTCACGGTGAAGCAGGCTGAGGGTTGAGGGAGGAACTCTTGGCAAAACCGCTCCGGGCCTGCAAGTTGAATGCGTTCGGAAAGATGTTGTGATTTAGCAGTCGCCGCCTATCGTAAAAAGGGCGGGTCTCCGCATGAAATAAAAACAACGCCTAAATGCTAGTCCAGGCCGGGGCCGATTACAAGAGGGAGCCCTTATGTTCAAGAACCGTCTTGACGCCGCGGAAAAACTCGGTCTGGCTTTGGCTCGTTACCGCAAACAGCACCCACTGGTGTTGGGTATACCCCGGGGAGCCGTGCCCATGGCTTGCCACATCGCCAGACAGCTTGAAGGCGAGGTCGATGTCGTGCTGGTCCGCAAGCTGACGTCCCCGTATGACGCGGAATTGGCCTTGGGTGCGGCGGATGAGACCGGCTGGATGTATGTCGGCGACTATGCTGCCCGCTACGGCGGTACGCCCGAGTATCTGGAACAGGAAAGAACCCGTCAGCTTGAAGTGATGCACCAAAGGCGGCGCCAATACACGCCCATCCGCGCGCGTATTGACCCTGCGGGGCGCATCGTCATTGTGGTGGATGACGGCCTGGCCACCGGCAGCACCATGATTGCGGCCCTTCATGCCCTGCGCGCCAGAAAGCCTGCGCGCCTGATCTGCGCCGTGCCGGTTGCGCCGCCGGACACGCTTGAAAAAGTTGGCCCCTATTGCGACGAAATGGTGTGTCTGGAGGCCCCGCGCAATTTTCAGGCGGTCAGTCAGTTCTACCAGAATTTCCCGCAGGTCAGCGACGATGAAGTGATCGCCGCATTGGCAGGCTGAAATCCGGCTTATTTCCCGTCAGGCGGTGGCGGATAGCGTTCAGCCATTCTATCGCATGATTCGCCACGGTTTCCTGCGTACCGCGCTTTCGGAAGAGATGGGTTGGGGCGGTCGCGATTGACCGGTATGTGCTTGATCCGGTCAACGTTCAGGCTTTCAAGGGTGTCAACCCCGCTCACGCTCTGGCGGACTGAATATTGACGGGAATGCGGCGCCGACCGAAACTGCCCGCCGCGCCGCCAAATCGTCCGGCAATCGCGGCGCCGCAGTCCGGGCAATGGCCGTTCGCAGTCAATTTGTAGGCAAGAATTTCATGCCAGTCCCGCACGATTAGGGGCTTGCGGCAGCCGGGGCAGTAGGTCGTGCCACCTTCGGTGTCATACACATTGCCGGTGTAGACATGCTGCAACCCCGCGTCCAGCGCAATGCTGCGTGCACGGGTGAGAGTCGAAGCCGGAGTCGCCGGCACATCCGCCATCTTGTAATCCGGGTGAAAGGCGGTGAAATGGAGCGGCACATCGGC
>JBAWGM010000047.1:0-9752 GCA_049592895.1 Thiobacillaceae bacterium
GCAAGCAGGATTGACGCGCCGTGCGGCCTTGCCGTCTTCCAGAAAGGAGGTGATCCAGCCGCACCTTCCGATACGGCTACCTTGTTACGACTTCACCCCAGTCATGAATCACTCCGTGGTAAGCGCCACCCTTGCGGTTAGGCTACCTACTTCTGGAGCAACCCACTCCCATGGTGTGACGGGCGGTGTGTACAAGACCCGGGAACGTATTCACCGCAGTATGCTGACCTGCGATTACTAGCGATTCCGACTTCATGCTCTCGAGTTGCAGAGAACAATCCGGACTACGATCGGCTTTCTGGGATTGGCTCCACCTCGCGGCTTGGCAACCCTCTGTACCGACCATTGTATGACGTGTGAAGCCCTACCCATAAGGGCCATGAGGACTTGACGTCATCCCCACCTTCCTCCGGTTTGTCACCGGCAGTCTCATTAGAGTGCCCTTTCGTAGCAACTAATGACAAGGGTTGCGCTCGTTGCGGGACTTAACCCAACATCTCACGACACGAGCTGACGACAGCCATGCAGCACCTGTGTTCGCATTCCCTTTCGGGCACATTCCCATCTCTGGAAGCTCTGCGACATGTCAAGGGTAGGTAAGGTTCTTCGCGTTGCATCGAATTAATCCACATCATCCACCGCTTGTGCGGGTCCCCGTCAATTCCTTTGAGTTTTAATCTTGCGACCGTACTCCCCAGGCGGTCAACTTCACGCGTTAGCTTCGTTACTGAAGGATTTCACTCCTCCAACAACCAGTTGACATCGTTTAGGGCGTGGACTACCAGGGTATCTAATCCTGTTTGCTCCCCACGCTTTCGTGCATGAGCGTCAGTGTCATCCCAGGGGGCTGCCTTCGCCATCGGTGTTCCTCCACATCTCTACGCATTTCACTGCTACACGTGGAATTCCACCCCCCTCTGACGCACTCTAGCCATACAGTCACAAATGCAGTTCCCAGGTTAAGCCCGGGGATTTCACATCTGTCTTATATAGCCGCCTGCGCACGCTTTACGCCCAGTAATTCCGATTAACGCTCGCACCCTACGTATTACCGCGGCTGCTGGCACGTAGTTAGCCGGTGCTTCTTCTGCCGGTACCGTCATTAACAGGCTATGTTAGAGCCTGCCGTTTCGCTCCGGCCGAAAGGGCTTTACAACCCGAAGGCCTTCTTCACCCACGCGGAATGGCTGGATCAGGCTTGCGCCCATTGTCCAAAATTCCCCACTGCTGCCTCCCGTAGGAGTCTGGGCCGTGTCTCAGTCCCAGTGTGGCGGATCATCCTCTCAGACCCGCTACGGATCGTCGCCTTGGTAGGCCTTTACCCCACCAACTAGCTAATCCGGCATCGGCCGCTCCAATCGCGCAAGGTCTTGCGATCCCCTGCTTTCCCCCTCAGGTCGTATGCGGTATTAGCGAATCTTTCGACTCGTTGTCCCCCACGACTGGATACGTTCCGATGTGTTACTCACCCGTTCGCCGCTCGCCACCAGGGTTGCCCCCGTGCTGCCGCCCGACTTGCATGTGTAAAGCATTCCGCCAGCGTTCAATCTGAGCCAGGATCAAACTCTTCAGTTCAATCTCTGTTTCGACTCTTCCGAGTCTCACTCACTCAAAGTCATTTCATTGAACTTAATCAATTTCATTACTTAAGCGTGAGCATAGGTACTTCAATACTTCATTCACTAAACCCAATCAACCTCAGCTCTAACACCTCAGTCAACCAAGCTCAGCTCTCCTACCTACACCCACACCTATCGGCTGATCTGTGTTTTTAAAGAACGATGCACCGTGTTCGCTAGTTTATCGCTTCGCACACTGCAGGAAAGTCGCGCATTATACGGGGCCCGGAGATCCGGTCAAGCCCTTATCGAAACTTTCTTAAATTATTGTGACACGCGCAAATTTGCGTTTGCCCACCTGCGCGACGACCGACGCGCCCTTAGCCAGCAGCAAGCCCTTGTCGCTGACCTTTTCCCCGTCCAGCCGTACCCCGCCGCCGGCAATCTGACGTAGTGCCTCGGAGGTGCTGGACACTAGACCGCTCAGCTTGAGCAGTTGGGCGATCGGCAAGCCATACAGCCCCGATTCAAGGCGGGTTTCAGTCAGATCGTCGGGTATCCCGCCTTGGCGGAAGCGGTTTTCAAAGTCCGCTACTGCCGCCGAAGCCGCCGCTTTGCTGTGAAAGCGGGTGACGATTTCCTGAGCAAATCCAGCTTTAATGTCGCGCGGATTGCGGCCTTCGTTAACCTCGCGCCTCCACTCTTTAATAATAGCCAATGGTTCGAACGAAAGCAGTTCGATATAGCGCCACATCAGATCATCCGAAACGGACATCAGTTTGCCAAATATCTCATTGGGCGCCTCGTTGATGCCCACATAGTTGCCAAGGGACTTGGACATTTTATTGACCCCATCCAGGCCTTCCAGCAGCGGCATCATCAGCACGCACTGGGGCGTCTGGCCAAAGTGCTTCTGCAATTCGCGTCCCATGAGCAGGTTGAATTTCTGGTCAGTTCCGCCCAGTTCCAGATCAGCCTTGAGGGCCACCGAGTCATAGCCCTGAATGAGCGGATAGAGAAACTCATGGATTGCGATGGGTTGCCCCCTCGCGTAGCGCTTGTAGAAATCATCACGCTCCAGCATGCGGGCCACCGTGTGCGTCGCCGCCAGCCTGATCAGGTCGGCAGCACCGAACTGGCTCATCCAGGCGGAATTGAAAAGGACCTCAGTCTTCGCCGGATCGAGGATCTTGAAAACCTGTTCGGTGTAGGTCTTGGCATTCTGCGCCACGTCATCCTGGCTTAGCGGTGGACGAGTGGCGTTCTTGCCGCTAGGATCGCCGATCATGCCTGTAAAGTCGCCGATCAGGAAGAGAATCTGATGGCCCATCTGCTGCAGGGAGCGAAGTTTGTTGATCAGTACGGTATGACCCAGATGCAAATCAGGCGCCGTCGGGTCAAACCCGGCCTTGATGCGTAAAGGCCGCCCGCCGGTCAACTTCTGCTCAAGTTCCTCTTCGACCAGGAGTTCGACGGCTCCCCGCTTGATTTCATTCAGTAGTTCGTTCATCGATTCAAGTTGTACCGACCGGCGCCGATACTCATCAAATAAGGGCAGCCTCATTTAGCAGCCGTCTAATCCTTTGATTTTAAAGGCAAGAAGCGTCCAGCACCAAATTCTGGTAAACTTTACCCTCGGTTACAGGGAGAAATTCACCGATGCGTCAGGAAATTGCGAGTTTAACCCAGCGGCCGGGCTTGCCGGAACGCAAATTGCGCCTTCGTTGGCTAATTGCTGCTTCTAGCCTGCCGTTCTTGGGTGTAGTCACTGCTTTCGGCATCGCGCCCGACACTCAGACCCAGACTCAACCCCAGCAGACCATTATGGAAACGCTGGCCGTGGCCATTCAGACTCCGCCGGCTGCAGCCATTGAATTGACTCGAGAAGACAAGGTTCAGCCCGGCGAAACTCTTTCCGGCCTGCTCGAACGCATGCAAGTGTCTGAAGAAGATGCCCGCCAACTGCTATCCGGGGTGGCAGCGGAAGCGGGGCTCAATCGCCTGCGCTCGGGCCAATACCTGCAGGCCAAGGTGATGGAGGACGGCAGCTTGGTCAGCCTCAGCTTCGATAGCAGCGATGGACAAACCATCACCATCAAGCGCCAGTCGGGGACCTTTTCCGTAGATAAATTCAGTGCCGCACCCGATGACCGGATCGTGATGCGCTCCGGCAAGATTCAAAGTTCCCTGTATGCCGCCTCTGACGCTGCCGGCGTGCCAGACAGTGTAACTGACAAGATCGCAGAACTCTTTTCCACTGACATCGATTTCCGCCAGGACTTGCGCAAGGGCGACACCTTTTCAGTCATTTATCGGCAGAACTTCCGCAACGGCCAGCCGACAGGCGAAAGCCAGATTCTCGCAGCCGAATTCGTCAATGCCGGCAGGACTTACCGGGCGGTCTTGTTCCGCGACCCACTTGGCCATGAGGACTATTACACGCCCGATGGCCAGTCCCTGAAGAAGGCGTTTCTCCGTTGCCCTCTGCCTTTCTCGCGAATCACCTCGGGTTTCACCATATCGCGCTTCCACCCGGTGTTGAAGACATGGCGGGCCCACAAAGGCATCGACTATGGCGCGCCCATCGGCACACCGGTTAAAGCGGTATCCGATGGGACGATCAGCTTCGAGGGCCAGCAACATGGCTACGGCAACCTGATCGTTATTCAGCATTTTGGCCCCTACAGCACGGCCTACGGGCACTTGTCCCGATTCGCCAAAGGCCTGCACCGCGGTTCCCATGTCAGCCAGGGACAGGTGGTGGCCTATGTTGGCATGACGGGATTGGCGACAGGGCCGCATCTGCATTATGAATTTCGGGTCCACGGCGAACAGGAGAATCCACTGGCCATGAACCTACCCACCGCCCAACCCCTCTCCCCGGCCTACAGAGCCCGCTTTGCCGAGGAGAGCCAGCCGTGGGCGGCCCGCCTTAATCTGATGCGCGGCACCAATCTGGCTGCGCTTGACTGATCGTACGTGTGAAAAGGCCGAGTTCTATCTCGGCCTCATGTCCGGCACCAGCATGGACGGAATTGACGCGGTCCTGGCGGAATTCACCGGGACTTGCACCAAGATGGTCGCGAATCTTTATCTTCCCTACCCTGCCGACCTACGGGATGAGCTTTTTGCGCTGCATGAAAGTGCCGAAGATGAACTCCACCGCGCCGCCCTCGCCGCCAACAAGCTAGCCCGGCTGTATGGCGGCACTGTCAATGAGCTCTTGAGATCATCCAGGGCAAATGCCAAGGCGATACGGGCAATCGGCTGCCACGGGCAAACCATCCGCCACTGTCCTGATGCCGGCTATACCCTGCAGATCGGGAACGCCGCCCTGCTGGCCGAGCTGACCGGCATAACAGTGATCGCGGATTTCCGCAGCCGTGATATCGCCGCAGGAGGCCAGGGCGCGCCCCTGGTCCCCGCGTTTCACGCACAAGCTCTGGGAAGCGCCTCCCGCCACCGTGTGATCGCGAATATTGGCGGTATCGCCAACTTGACTGACCTTCCCGTCGATGGCACGGCGAAAGGCCTCGATTGTGGTCCAGGCAACATGCTGATGGATGCCTGGATACGGAACTGCCTGAACCAGAAGCATGACGAGGCTGGCACTTGGGCTGCGTCAGGTCAGGTCATCCCCGTCCTTCTGGAGCGACTTCTGGCCCATCCCTTCTTTGCAGCCACTCCCCCAAAGAGTGCGGGGCGGGAGCAATTCAACCTCGATTGGCTGAAACAGCATCTGCAAGGAAATGAACCTGCACAAGACGTCCAGGCTACCCTGTTGGAACTGACCGCCCGGACTTTGACTGATGCTGCTAGGCGATTCTGCAATGGGTATCAGGAAATGTACATTTGTGGTGGAGGCGCGCACAACCACGCCCTCGTGCTCAGGTTAGGTACCTTGGCACATCCGGCAATAGTCGCCTCTACGGCAGAGCTGGGCATAGACCCGGACTGGATGGAAGCCATTGCCTTTGCGTGGCTTGCGCGTCAATGCATGCACCGGCGGCCGGGCAACCTGCCGCAAGCGACCGGGGCCATTGGTGCGCGGATACTGGGCGCAATCTATCCGGCGTGAGGCGACAGAAGCTTGGCGGCCCTCCGCCCAGTACCAAAACAAAAGGACTCCGCGGAGTCCTTTTTCGCTGAGGTCGCGTCTGGCTCAAACCGAAAATGAGGAACCGCAACCGCAGGTCGTCGTGGCGTTTGGATTCTTGATCACAAACTGAGCGCCTTCCAGGCCTTCCTGATAGTCGATTTCCGCGCCCGCCAGATACTGGAAGCTCATGGAATCGATCAGCAAGGTCACCCCACCTTTTTCCAGCATGGTGTCGTCCTCGTTGGACGTCTCATCGAAGGTAAAACCATACTGGAATCCGGAACAGCCGCCACCGGAGACAAAGACTCGCAGTTTCAAGTCGGGGTTGCCTTCCTCGTCAATCAGGGATTTGACTTTTGCAGCCGCATTGTCAGTGAAATTCAGGGGGATTTCCGTCATGGCGTTCATCGCGCGCTCCTTGCTGTCGGTTGACGAATCATTATCCGGATCGTCCGGGCTTCGTCAAGTAAAGACCCTTGCTACGTAATGGGGTTCCCTATGGCAGCAGGCCGATATCATCGATGGCCGAAGCCTCGGGCAAGCCAAACAGAATATTCATATTCTGCACCGCCTGCCCTGCCGCTCCCTTCACCAGATTATCGATCACCGACAGCACCACCACCACGTCGCCGCCCTGCGGCCGATGCAGTGCAATGCGGCAGATGTTGGCGCCGCGCACCGAACGGGTTTCGGGATGACTGCCGGCGGGCAGGACATCAACAAATGCCTCATCCTTATAGCGCTTCTCGTAAAGCCCCTGCAAGTCCACCTCCCTGTCGCGCAGGCGCGCATATAGGGTCGCGTGGATGCCGCGAATCATCGGGGTCAGGTGGGGCACAAAGGTCAGTCCTACGATATGCCCTGCCGCCTTGGAGAGCCCTTGACGGATTTCCGGCAAATGCCGATGTCCCTGTACGGCATAGGCCTTGAAGTTGTCCGCCGCCTCGGCAAACAGAATGTGCGTTTCCACCTTGCGTCCGGCGCCGGAAACACCCGACTTCGCATCGGCAACCAGATGAGAGGTGTCCACCAAACCGGCTTCCATCAGCGGGAAAAAACCCAGTTGTACTGCAGTCGGATAGCACCCCGGGTTGGCGATCAGCCGCGCTCCCTGGATGGCTGCACGGTTAATTTCCGGCAAGCCGTAAACCGCCTCCTCAACCAGGTCGGGGCAGGCATGTTCCATCTTGTACCAGGACTCCCAATCCTTCACGTCCTTGAGGCGGAAATCCGCCGCCAAGTCAATCACTTTCACTCCCGCGCCGAGCAGGGCCCGGGTCTGCTGCATGGCCACCCCGTTGGGGGTTGCAAAGAACACCACGTCGCACTTCTCAAGTCCTGCTTGCTCCGGTTCGGAGAAGGCCAAATTCACCCGTCCCCGCAGATTGGGGAACATGTCCGCGACCTTCATTCCCGCCTCCTTGCGCGAGGTGATCGCCGCCAATTCAACCTGGGGGTGGCGCGCCAACAGGCGCAGGAGTTCAACTCCGGTATAACCGGTGCCGCCAACAATACCGACCTTGATCATGGGCAACTCCACAAAGACTGCTTTAATTCTAAGACATACGAGCTGCCAACTCGTGACAACGCGCCATTGCATTGAGTAGAGGGACGGGGTTACCTGGTCGCCCTCCGCTTGCCGTTCGCCGCGTCAGCGCTTTGCCTCTGGCTTCCTCCGGATTGGCAGTCACCCGCGACACGCTTGCCGTTCGGCTAACTCTTCCCCTTGCCGGGCGAGTAGAGGACTTCCACCTCCAAGTAAGTGCGCCCTGCCGGGCGCACCAACAAAAAAGCCGGCGCTGCCGGCTTCTTTGTTCCTGCGGGCCCGGTCCGCCAGACCAGGAATATCGCTTACTTGGCCGGAGTAACTTCCACCTCAACGCGACGGTTGGGCTCCAGGCAGGCAATCTTTTCCGCCTTGGGCAACGTCATGTCACATTCCTTCACCGGCTGGGTATCGCCCTTGCCCACGGTGATGAACTTGGCCGCCCGCACCCCTTTTGCTTTGAGGTAGTTGGCCACCGACCGCGCGCGGGCCCGTGAGAGCCTCATGTTGGAAGATGCCTTGCCAGACTTGTCCGCATGGCCCGTCACCTTAACAACGTCGATCTTGCCCGCAGCTTTTATTCTGTCTGCCAGATCATCCAGGCTCTTCTTGCCCTCAGCCGTGAGGTCCCTGGCAGACGCCTTCCCAGACTTGAACAGCGCGTCACCCGACAGGGTCAAGTTGGCGGGGACGCCCGGCTGGAACAAGGCCGGGGCGGCCGGGGCTGGGGTTGCCTGAGCGGTCAAATAGGGATTGTTCGCGGTGCCAAATCCGGGCAACGTGAAGCCGCCCACACTTGGCATTGCGGTGGATGGGGCTGCGCCTGACGCACTAGGGCCGGGAACCATGTTACCGAAGCCGCCGAACATGTTTAAAATGTTGGTCCATGTGGAAGGGTCCAATGCATTGATCGGAGGGGTAACCGGCGCGGCCGGGCCAAAGCCCACCACCGGCTGCGCAGGCTGCATGAACGTGTTCCAGTTACTGCCCAGCAAGTTGGGGTTAATAACGGCGCCCATCATGCTGCCGTACAACTGGGGATTCATCGGCGCGAACATCATGCTCAGGGCGCGCGGGTCGGTCGGAGACATCATCCACTTCATGTACATGTTGGGGTTCATCAGGTTCATTGCACCCTGCATTACTCTTGGATCCATGGGCAGCATCACCCAGCGCATCATCTTGTTGGGGTCTGAAACCGACACCAGGTTGCGCATGTAAAAACCCGGATCCATCATGGCGCCGGTCCAACGCAGGTAGATCGAAGGGTCTACCAGAAATGGCATGTAGTTGTTTATGACACCCGGCTGCATCAGGCTCTGGCCGCTGTGCAGCCAGTTACCGGGCTCCATCATCATGGGGATGGCGGCAGCGGTGGTTCTGGGGTCCGTCATCGTTGCAAGCCATGCCTCGAAGGTCCTGGGATCCTTGAAGGCGGAAGCATTCTGGGTGAAATCCCCCATCCTGCTTAACCACTGTTCCGGGGTCTGAGGCACCTGGCCTGGGGCCACCTGCACCATATTGGCGGTGTAGCCGCCAGCCTGAGGCGCGGGCTGGGCAACCGGGTAAGTCACCGCCGCATCCGCCGGCTTGGACTCCTCGGCAGAACTGACCACCTTGGTCGCGTTGGTTTTTTCAACCGTTTTGGCAGTCGCCAGTACGGGGGACGAGGCCAAGGCAATTGCCAAGGCAAGACTCAGATGCTTGAAACGCATAACGTTTACTCCTGATGTGAAACCGCAGAAATGCTAGCCCCGAAACTCCAAAGCAACAAGCCAGAGAGGATACGGAAAAGCCCTTAATTCAGGCTTTGATTATATTCGATTTACTTTTTTCGCGGCATGACAGCATGGAATTATCTGTTAACAATCTACCACGCTGTTGCCAATTGAGAACACCCGATTCCAGATAAGCCCGGAGTGGGTGACGCACGCTCAACGCTCTTTCGGACAAGTGCCGACAAACCCATCATCAGCGGAAAGTGACTTGGGGCTGAATGGGTGCCCGCATCGACGGACAGGAAACCCGGGAACGGGTTACGTGGATGTAGAGTGCCACGCAAGGTTTGCTGCGAGGGGGTCGGAAGGCGATGATCGGAGTGCCGCCCAACGTTGTTCCTATCGGGGCCGGACTCGAATTCGATTATGTCAGGTTCGGATTTGTTGGAAACGTTTGATGCGAATCAACTGAGCTTCCGCACAGTCCGACCGATGGATTCAAGACCATTGTGCTCGCGTAGTACCGTCTTTGAAACTCGAGCAAACTGGTGCCGGGAGGGGGACTCGAACCCCCACAGTATTACTACCGGCGGATTTTGAGTCCGCTGCGTCTACCGATTCCGCCATCCCGGCAGGGGTAGGCAACAAGGCGCGGATTATCGCTCATCAGCCCCTGGCAGGGCAAGAAAGGCGCGGCGAAGCGCAGGGTGAATTCGTTCTCCCGAGAATCATTCTCGAAACCAACGGGTTAACCGATCAAACTGGACATAGTCAAACATTCCCTGTATAAGACGTGGAATGGAATCGGACGAATTCTCAAACGAAGTGCT
>JBAWGM010000048.1:0-1535 GCA_049592895.1 Thiobacillaceae bacterium
TTTCTTGTGAGACCTCGTGGATACCTTACCTCACCAGTCCAAGGTAAATGCTCATGTTTATTGATAGGCGTCAACTCTGCTGATGGGAGCGCGGACGAGCTTCCTGTAACATTGATAACTGACCCCACGCAATACGCCTCCGCGTTAAAGGATGACCGTGTCTTTACCCAGTGGAGCAGCGCCATGACGAATCCGACTCCCAATTTCTTGAGCTCCATGGCGGCTCAGCCAATGAAACCGGCCAAGTGTCCCGCCCGGATGACGATGCCACCGGATCCAAACTGGATGAACATGGCCATGCAGGCCGTGAACCCAGGCTATGACACGCAGATGATGGCTTTTCCCAGGGACTCCAATCCCGTGAGCCTGAGATGGCGCCTGCCAACCCTCATTCCTGTAACGCCTGAGTGGACACTATGCCCATTGCCGCAACTTATCCTATGATGCAGATGATCCCGATGCAGATGCCCACCGCCGGCACGGCCCCTGCGCTCCTCCATTAATCCGGCAATATTGTTTCAACAAAGAAGGAGATAAAGTCCATGAACCCAATGCGTAGAAATATGCTAAAGGGCACCGCTGGCGTTGGCGTCCTGTCGGTGGCCGTTGCTGCAGGTCTGCTCAAACCGGGCCAGGTGCTGGCCGACTGGAATCAGGCCGGATTTGACGCCAAGCAGGCAGCTGATGCGCTTGCATCCATCGGCGCATCGAGCGCAGCAAATTCTCCGAATATCGACTTGAAGGCGCCTGACATTGCGGAGAACGGGGCCTCGGTTCCGCTTGAAATTACGGTGAGCATGCCCGATGTGGAATCGCTTGCCATTCTGGCAGAGAAGAACGTGTATCCGCTGATTGCTGATTACAAGTTGACCAATTTTGGCGGCTTCATGGCGACGCGGATCAAAATGGCCCAGACTGCCGACGTGCGCGTCATCGTGAAGGCGGGCGGCAAGGTCTGGACCACCGCGAAGGAAGTGAAAGTCACGATTGGCGGCTGCGGCGGGTGATCACGCGCAGTCAACCTTCACATTTCAACGGCATACGGAGATAACTATGGCAATTCCCATGAAAATGCGCGCAAGCACCGACGCTATAAAAGTTCTGCTCACCCATCCTTCCCAAAATGGCTTGGCCAAATCCAATGGCAAACTCATTCCCGCCCTGTTCATCAAGAACATCAAGGTGGCGGTCAATGGCAAAGTTGTAGCCGATGGCCAATGGGGCGGCGGCATGGCCAAGGACCCGTACCTGAATATCAAGGTCACCGGGATGAAATCGGGCGACAAGGTCACCGTTGACGTCGTCGACAGCAGTGGTGATACCGGCAAGGGCGAAACCACGGTTTCATAACCTGACGGGGCGAGGCTGAGCAATAGCAGCGTTCCGGCGACCTGGCAACTTTGGGGAGAATTTCTCCCCAAATTTTTTCTTCATTCGCCCCATGTTGCCCAGACCTTGCGGAACTACACCTCGTACGAGCCGAGCGGCGTCACGCCCACGAATCCCCGCTTACAGAGCAACAATGACAATTGTGC
>JBAWGM010000049.1:0-1516 GCA_049592895.1 Thiobacillaceae bacterium
ATTCGTGAGCCCATTATCACCGCACACATGCTGATGCCTCAGGAATATGTGGGCGCGGTCATTCCGCTATGCGAGCAGAAACGCGGCGTTCAGGTGGACATGAAATACATGGGGCGGCAGGTGATGCTGAACTATGAAATGCCTCTGAATGAGGTGGTGATGGATTTCTTCGACCGGCTCAAATCCGTATCGCGCGGCTATGCGTCGCTGGATTATGAGTTCAAGGCATTCCGCGTCGCCGATCTGGTCAAGCTTGATGTACTGGTGAACGGAGAGAGGGTCGATGCCCTGTCCCTGATCGTGCACCGCGCCAATTCGCTGTATCGGGGCCGCGAACTGGTGAGCAAGATGCGCCAACTGATTCCCCGGCAGATGTACGATGTGGCGGTTCAGGCCGCCATCGGCGCGCACATCATCGCGCGGGAAAACGTGAAAGCATTGCGCAAGAACGTGCTGGCGAAGTGCTACGGCGGCGACATTTCACGCAAGAAGAAATTACTGGAAAAACAGAAGGCGGGGAAGAAACGCATGAAACAGTTCGGTAACGTGGAAAGTCCCCAGGAGGCCTTCCTGGCCATCCTCCAGGTAGGAGACAAATGAATGAACTTTGAGCTGATACTTTTCGTCGCGCTTGTGGTGACCGGGGTCATCTGGTTGGGCGATCGCCTGTTGTTCGCAGCAAAGCGCGGTGAGCAGGCCAAGGAGCCCGTGCTGACGGAATATTCGCGCAGCTTCTTTCCGGTGATCCTGATCGTTTTTCTGCTGCGCTCCTTTCTGGTGGAACCGTTCAAGATCCCCTCCGGTTCCATGATGCCCACCCTGCTGGTCGGCGATTTCATTCTGGTGAACAAGTACACCTACGGCGTCCGCCTGCCGGTGGTGCACAAGAAGATTATCGCGCTCAACAATCCCCAACGCGGGGATGTGATGGTGTTCCGTTACCCACAGGACCCGTCGCTCGATTACATCAAGCGGGTGGTGGGCCTGCCGGGCGACAAGGTGGAATACCGCAACAAGAAACTCACCATTAACGGCGAGCCCGTCAGTTACACGCAGGACGGCGTCTACAGCTATGTGAAGCCCGGCCTGAACTACGTCACCGCCACGCTCTACAAGGAAAAACTTGGCGACCATGAACACCTGGAGATGGTCGAGCCGGACGCTCCGTCCGTGCTGATGGGGCAACTGACGCCGTTCGAGCATCACGAGAACTGCAGCTATGACGAAACCGGCTTCGTCTGCCGAGTCCCGGTGGGGGAGTATTTCATGATGGGTGACAATCGCGATGGCAGCAATGACAGCCGCTACTGGGGCTTTGTGCCGGACGAGAACATAGTTGGCAAAGCCTTTCTCATCTGGCTTAATCTGGATGACCTGAAACGCATCGGCAGCCTAATTCACTAGGAGGGGAACATGAACAGAAAGCGACAACAGGGTGTGAGCCTGATCGGCATGCTGTTATGGGGCATCGTCATCGTATTCGCGGGGGTGCTGGCGATGAATCTGGTGCCGGGCT
>JBAWGM010000050.1:0-3171 GCA_049592895.1 Thiobacillaceae bacterium
GGCGTGGAGGTGATCTGTCCGGCGGCCAGCAACAGCAACTGGCCATCGGTCGGGCCCTAGCCTTCGGTCCCAGGCTGCTGATCCTGGACGAGCCCACCGAAGGCATCCAGCCCTCCATCATCAAGGACATCGAACGCGCCATTCGCGCCTTGGCCGAACAAGGTAGCATGGCCATTCTCCTGGTAGAGCAGTACTACGACTTTGCTCACACGCTCGCCGACCAGTACTTGCTGATGGAGAGGGGAGAAATCATCAAGCGCGGCGCGGGAGCGAATATGGGCAAGGATGGAGTTCGGGAATTGCTGTCGGTATGATGAGGCGATGAATCTTGCGCACCATGTCGGCTCGACATGGCATGCACGCCTGGCGTTGGGATTCTCTCGACGCCGGGCTGCTACCCTCCTTACGCGCCGCGAACATGTGGGGCCGCTTCGTGTGCAGAAACCCCTTTATCCCGAAGGTGGGGCGGTGTGCCATGCCATCATCCTGCACCCGCCATCGGGAGTTGCCGGAGGCGACCAACTGGAGATTGACGCAACAGTGGAGCAGGGCGCCCACGCGCTGCTCACGACTCCAGGGGCAGGAAAGTGGTACCGCAGCGACCGCGCCTGGGCCTCGCAAGGGTTTCATCTTGCCGTGGAGGACGGTGGCGCGCTGGAATGGTTGCCGCAGGAATCCATCTTCTTCAATGGCGCCCGGGCGCAGCTCAGGGCGAGTGTCGACCTCGCCGTCGGAGCCCGCTTCATCGGTTGGGAAGTACTGTGCCTGGGTCGCAGGGCCTGCGGGGAGGGGTTCGACCATGGCGCATTGCGCTTGGAAACACGGATCCGACAAGGCGGCCGCCCGATTTGGCTGGAGCGGGGGCAACTGGAAGGTGGGGACGGATTGTTGAACTCTCCCGCGGGGCTGGCTGGTTGCAGTGTCAGCGGCACGCTTCTTACAGTGGGGCCAGGTATGGGGCCAGAGCTGCTTGCCGCCTGTCGCAAGATCCCCGTGTCGGAAGCAGGCGCCAGGCACGGGCTTAGCCTGCTGCCTGACATCCTGGTGGCTCGCTACCTGGGCCATTCATCAGAGGCGGCGCGCCGCTGGTTTACGGCGCTGTGGCGGGTGCAGCGCCCGGCCCTGATCGGACTGGACGCGCAGCTGCCAAGAATATGGAATACATGAGGAGGGCCTTATGGAACTGATCCCCCGGGAAAAAGACAAGCTGCTGATCTTCACTGCCGCCCTGCTGGCCGAGCGACGCAAGGCGCGCGGCCTCAGGCTAAACTACCCGGAAGCGGTGGCCTTTATCAGCGCCGGGATTCTGGAAGGCGCACGCGACGGCATGAGCGTGGCGGCGCTGATGAGCCACGGCACCGGGCTGCTGAAGCGCGACGAAGTGATGGAAGGGGTGCCGGAAATGATTCCGGAAATCCAGGTGGAGGCCACCTTCCCTGACGGCACCAAGCTGGTCACCGTGCATCATCCGATTGTCTAGTGAGGAATGAGAATTTACGCACTCATGGTTTGTTACTCCTTACTGCTCACCGTTCCAGGAGCCAACCCATGATTCCAGGTGAAATGCACATCGAGTCCGGCGAGATCGAACTCAATGCCGGGCGAACGTCCGTCGTGCTGGAAGTTGCAAATACCGGCGACCGGCCCATCCAGGTTGGTTCTCACTATCACTTTTATGAGACCAATTCCGCCCTTGCCTTCGACCGCGACAAAGCCCGCGGCATGCGTCTGAACATTGCTGCGGGCACGGCGGTGCGCTTCGAGCCGGGGCAGACCCGCACGGTTGAACTGGTTGCCTATGTCGGCGAGCGCAAGGTCTACGGCTTCCAGGCCCGGATCCAAGGGGCGCTATGAAGATTAGCCGGCAGGCCTATGCGGAAATGTTCGGACCCACGGTCGGCGACAGGTTGCGCCTGGCCGACACCGATTTGTGGATTGAGGTAGAAAAGGACTGCACGATCTACGGCGAAGAGGTCAAGTTTGGTGGCGGCAAGGTGATCCGGGACGGCATGGGTCAGAGCCAACGCGTGGCTGCCGAGGTGGCCGACACGGTCATCACCAACGCGCTCATCATCGATGCCGTCAGCGGCATTCTCAAGGCCGACGTCGGCCTCAAGGCCGGGTGCATTTCCGCCATCGGCAAGGCCGGCAACCCGGACGTTCAGCCCGGCGTCACTATCGCCATCGGCGCGGGTACCGAGATCATCGCCGGCGAAGGCATGATCGTTACGGCGGGCGGCATCGATAGCCACATCCATTTCATCTGCCCGCAGCAAATCGAAGAAGCCCTGATGTCCGGCGTTACCACCATGCTAGGTGGCGGCACCGGCCCGGCCACCGGTACCTTCGCCACGACCTGCACGCCGGGCCCCTGGCATATCCAGACCATGTTGCAGGCGGCGGATGCGTTTCCGATGAACCTGGGCTTTCTCGGCAAGGGCAACGCCAGCCAGCCAGAGCCCTTGCGCGAGCAGGTCCGGGCCGGCGCCATGGGCTTGAAGCTGCACGAGGACTGGGGAACGACTCCGGCCGCGATCGACAACTGTTTGACGGTGGCCGACGAACTGGATGTGCAGGTGGCTATCCACACCGACACGCTGAACGAATCCGGCTTCGTCGAAACCACCCTGGCGGCGTTCAAGGGCCGCGCCATCCACACTTACCATACCGAAGGCGCGGGTGGCGGCCACGCCCCGGACATCATCAAGGCGGTCGGGCTTGCCAACGTGTTGCCCAGTTCCACCAACCCGACGATGCCCTACACGGTGAATACCATTGACGAGCATTTGGACATGCTCATGGTGTGCCACCATCTGGATGCGTCTATCGCCGAGGACATCGCTTTCGCGGAAAGCCGTATTCGGCGCGAAACGATTGCCGCCGAAGACATCCTTCATGACCTCGGCGCCTTCTCGATGATGAGTTCCGACTCACAGGCCATGGGGCGGGTTGGCGAGGTAATCATCCGGACTTGGCAGACTGCGCACAAGATGAAGCTCCAGCGTGGCTCACTCAAGCAGGACAGTGGACGCAACGACAATTTTCGGGTCAAACGCTACATTGCGAAATACACGATCAACCCTGCGATCACCCAAGGCATCAGCCATGTTGTGGGCTCAGTCGAGGTGGGCAAGCTGGCCGATCTGGTGCTTTGGAAGCCGGCCTTCTTCG
>JBAWGM010000051.1:0-2158 GCA_049592895.1 Thiobacillaceae bacterium
AGATGATGATGATGCGTTAGGATCGTGGGGCGTGGCAGCAACGCGCCACGCCTTGGCCTGGCTGGATATTTCCGCAACATGCAAAGAAGAAGACTTGCAGCCGTTCGCGGCAGCTTCACCCTGCTCAGTTCTGTCGCACTGGCCGTGATGGCTGCCGTGGCCGCATACATCTGGTTCGGCGGCTACAACGTGGCGGCCGACAAACCGCACTGGAAGATCACCGCCAGATTGATCGAGGCCGTGCGCGAGCGGTCCATAACGGTGCGGGCACGAAACCTTGCAGTGCCGGACAGTCTGAACCAGCCCCTGCGCATCGAAGCCGGAGCCGACCTGTACGATGAAATGTGCACCGACTGTCATCTGGCGCCTGGAAAGAAGAACAGTGAACTGCGGCGGGGGCTCAACCCCCAGCCGCCGGATCTGCCGACGGATGGAATTGATGACCCGCAAACCGCCTTCTGGACTATCAAACACGGCGTCAAGCTGACCGCCATGCCGGCCTGGGGCCTGAGCCATACCGACCAGCAGATCTGGGACATGGTGGCCTTCCTGCGCAAGGTGCAGAACATGCCGGAAGCGCGTTATCAGGCTCTGGTGGCTGCGGGCGGCGCACACGCGGGGCCACACGCGCACGGCGCGCATGGACAGGGTGATGAGCATGGCCATTGACTTGCGCCGACGCTATGTTGCCTGGCGACTGCCACTATTGACGCAAGGGCCCGATTAGAGGCGCAGGCAATCTGCTCCAACGCGGTGGTTGAGAAAGGTGCCGGGCCCGCGCATATTAGGAGCCGCCTGAAAGCGAGATTGGCCAGGACGAACTCCAGAGAACACGGCGCGACGTCGGTGGCTAGCCTGCTGATCGACACCATCCGGTTCAACTGAAAGGAGAAGGAAGCATGGAGCCACCGAAGTCCGAACGTGAATCCACGGCTTTCCGGGTGAGGCGCAGGATTCCCCTGGCCGAAGTCCGGCCTGAAAAACTGGACCATGCTGTGCAGATGCTGCGGGCGACCGATTGGATCGACGACGTTCGTGTCGATGGAAGTCACCTGCGCTTGGCTTACGACGCCTCCGGCGTCAATTTCCGCGATATTGAACATCTGCTTGACGAGGCCGGGTTGCAGCGGCCCACGAGCCTCTGGTGGCGTTGCAGGTTTGCCTGGTATCGGTTTCTGGATACGAATGCCAGGTCGAATGCGCTATCCAAAGGCGGCGCGTGCTGCAGCCGCCCCCCTTCGCCCTGGCGGGGTAACGATACTGACTCGGGGTCTTGAGGAGTGGGGATGTGAACGGCCGACAGCACTGCTTGCAAGCTCCACCCCAACTCCCGGGCCATTCCCTACTGGGGGCAAGGATCTGGCCGAGGAGGTGTCGGTGGAAGCGTTCTGGCAAGCCTGGCATGAGGCCAAGCGGTTTGACGGCAGCCGGGGCGAGGTGATGGCCTGGCTGTTGATGATTTGCCGTTCGCGCGCGCACATGGCGCCCAAAGCCAAGCCGCATGGCTGGGTGATGACCGAGGCCGACTGCCTGCTGTTTCTGCGCGGCGCGGTCAGCCCGCATGCGTTGAGATAAAACGGCTTGGCGCCAATTTCTTCGGGGGTGTCCTCATAAGCTTGTCGAGTGGCCTGGCCTTTTGCCAGACGGACTATGTCGCCCCTGCGTGGCTGCCGGGCGGCAATTTGCAAACCCTCTACACCGCAGCATTCTTGCGCGGCCCGGACATCAGCTACCGGCGCGAGCGCTGGGAGTGGCCGGATGGGGATTTCATCGATGCCGACTGGGTGGATGCAGAAACTGACGACGCCCCCATCGTGGTGCTGTTTCATGGCCTGGAAGGCAGCTCGCAGAGCTTCTATGCGCGCGACCTGATGAGCGAAGTGAAGAAGAAAGGCTGGCGCGGCGTGGTGCCGCATTTCCGTGGCTGCTCGGGCGAGCCCAACCGGCTGCCGCGGGCGTACTTCGCGGGCGACGTGGCGGAAATCGAAGCCATGCTCCGACACGTCAAGACCGAATACACTAACGCGCCCATCTATGCCGTGGCCGTATCCCTGGGCGGCAATGCCCTGCTCAAATGGCTGGGCGACGCCGGGGAGCACGCCGGCGAACTGGTCAAGGCCGCAGTGGGCGTGTCCGCGCCGGTGGACATGAACGCCGC
>JBAWGM010000052.1:0-13182 GCA_049592895.1 Thiobacillaceae bacterium
TAAATGTGCTGTCGATCGGGTTCATCTGGCTGCTCAATGCGATCGGCTACCTGGTGGCGCTGGTCGCCATCCGGCGCGGCTACTCCAAGGACGTGCTGACCTATCGCGGACTGACGGTGGCCCTGATCATCGGCATCGTGATCGGCTACATCATCGGCCGGCTGGTTTGAGCCTCCCGGCCTTGTTCGCCAAGTGCTCAAAGTAAGAATCAGCCATGACTCTGTTCCAGACGATCGCCGCCATTCTTTCCACCGCCGCGCTGGCCAATTACCTCAATCACCGCTACCTGCGTCTGCCCGCCACCATGGGCCTGATGGTGATCGGCCTGCTGGTGTCGCTCGGCTTTGTGCTGCTGGGCAAGGCGGGCCTGATCGACGTGGCTCATGCGGCCGGGTTCGTCCGCGGCATCGACTTCAGCGAAACCCTGCTGCACGGCATGCTGGCCTTTCTGCTGTTTGCCGGCGCGCTGCATGTGGACCTTTCGGAGTTGCGCGAGCAGAAGGTCGTGATCGCGGTGCTCGCCACCGTCGGGGTGGTGCTGGCCACGTTTGCCACCGGCTGGCTGTTCTGGATCGCGGCGAGGCTGCTTGGCTTCGACCTGCCCTTCATTTATGCGCTGCTGTTCGGCGCCCTCATTTCTCCCACCGATCCGATTGCGGTGCTGGGCATTCTCAAGCAGGCCGGTGCACCACGCAACCTGGCGATCAAGATTACCGGCGAATCCCTGTTCAACGACGGCATCGGCGTGGTGGTGTTTCTCACCCTGCTGAATATCGCTTTGAGCGGTTCGCCCCCGGATACCGGCGAAGTGGCCACGTTCCTGCTGGAAGAGGCAGTCGGCGGCGCGGCGCTGGGTCTTGCGCTGGGCTGGGTCAGCTTCCGCCTGCTGCGCTCGGTCGACGAGTATGCGGTGGAAGTGTTGCTCACTTTGGCGCTCGCCGCCGGCGGCTACAGCCTGGCCGATGCAGTGCATGTGTCCGCCCCCATTGCCATCGTGGTGGCCGGCCTCGTGATCGGCAATCACGGCCGTGCGCTGGCAATGTCGGACAAGACCCGGGAGCATGTGGACACCTTTTGGGAACTGCTGGACGAGATCCTGAATGCGGTGCTGTTTGTGCTGATGGGCCTGGAGGTGATCGCGCTGACGTTGAAGGGAAGCTACCTGGCTCTGGGCGGACTGGCGATCATCGCAGTGCTGGTGGGGCGCTTTCTCAGCGTGGGACTGCCGGTCGGGCTGATGCGCTGGCGCTGGAGTTTCAGCCCGGGCTCGGTGCGCATTCTCACCTGGGGCGGGCTGCGCGGCGGCATTTCCATCGCCCTTGCCCTGTCCCTGCCTGCGTCCCCGGAGCGTGACCTGATTCTGACCGCAACCTACACGGTGGTGGCGTTCTCGGTGCTGGTGCAGGGGCTGACCCTCGGGCCCTTCATCAGGCGGCTGGCCAAACAAGGTTCAAAATCCGGCAAGCGGAACCTTGGCTGAAATGGGCATGGCGCAGACGAAAACTCCCCGGTCGCTGTGGTCGCCGGCGGTCATTCTTGCCGCTGGGCTCCTCTGCGGTTGCGCCGGTTTCTTTCGCGACACCTACAACGGGGTCCGTGCGCGCAATGAAGCCTTGCGCCATCCTGCCGGAGACAACCGGCCGGCCATGCCGGATTACGACACCTATCAGCGCGAACGGGAAAAGCTGAAGAAGGACCAGGCGCCAGAAGAATGACCTGACGCGGCTGGAAATTGGCTGACGGATTGCGGCCCACCAGGGCCGCGCTGCCTACAATGAATCATGCTTCCGCAACCGGATTGCCGCGAGCATGAACGATGGCCCCATCCTCTGGTATTTCGCCGACCCCATGTGTTCGTGGTGCTGGGGCTTTTCGCCGGTAATCGACGCGGTGCGCGAAGCGTATCGGGAGCGGGCAAAGATCTCCCTGGTGTTGGGCGGACTCAGGCCGGGAACGATCGAGTCCCTGTCGCCCCAGGGGAGGGAGGACATTCTGCACCACTGGCACCAGGTGCACGAGCGCACCGGGCAGCCGTTCAGGTTTGATCATGCGCTGCCGGACGGTTTTGTGTATGACACCGCGCCGGCCTGCCGCGCGGTGGCTGCCATGGGCGAGCTTGAGCCAGCGCTGCTCTTTTCCATGTTCAAGGCCGTGCAGTCGGCGTTCTATGCCGGTGGCCGGGATGTGACGCAGGCCGAGGTGCTGGCAGACCTGGCAGCAAGCCTGGGAATGGATGCGCGGCGCTTTGAGCTGGCCTTTGCGTCGCAGGCGACGAAGGCTCGCACCCAGGCCCATTTCCGCCTGGCCCGGGAAAGGGGCGTAAGCGGCTTTCCCACTTTGCTATTGCAGAAGGAAAGCGATTTTTACCTGATCACCCGTGGCTGGCAGCCCCTCGCGGCCATCCGCGCGTCCATCGAGACCGGCCTGGGAAAGTAGATCCGCGCAGATCGCCGAATATCGTGTTTGGCGGGAGAGCGTCAGACATTCTGAAATTAGCTGGCGTGCGCGCAAAAGCCCGGATGAAATGATGAATTTTCTTTGCGGATGTCGATAATTCGGACAAATTGAGCTGCCCACAGGGCCTAAATCGCGGCGCCCGCGTGGCACGTTTTCTGCACAGGTCAGGGTTGACCGAACAAACCTAACCTTTGCCCGAAGAAAAATGAATCCTACGCAAGCTCAGGAATTAGAAGTCCGCGAAGGACTGGCCCGCCTGCTTTTCAACAACGCCGGCGTCGCCCTCGTCACCAATCTGGTCAACGGGGTGATGTGGGAACTGGTGATCTGGACTTCACTGGGCTCCACGCTTGTGCTGGGCCGGTACGCCTGCCTGGGCATGGCTATCCTGCTGCGCTGGCGGACGACGCTGGCCGATCGCCGGTGCGCTCAGACTGAGGCGGCCTCCGGCGCCCTGGTCGATCAATACACCCTGCGCGCCAGCGCGGCCCGCGGCGGGCCCAAGACCGACGCACCGGTGTGGCATGGTTCGTGCAGAAGTCATGGTTGACTTGCCAACCTTAACCTCTGGCCAAAGACAAATGGATTCTAAGCACGCTCAGGAATTGAAAGTCGGCGAAGGCCTGACCCGGCTGCTTTTCGACAATGCCGGCCTCGCCCTCGTGACCAATCTGGTCAACGGGGGACTGTGGGTGCTGGCGATCTGGAGTTTTCTGGGGCCCGCGCCGGCACTCGGCTGGTATGTCTGTCTGGTCCTGGTCACCTTGCTGCGCTGGCGGACGGTGCTGGCCTATCGCCGGAACAGGCCCACCGGCGAGGCCTCCAGGCGCCTGGTCAACCAATACACCCTGGGCGCCCTGGCGGCCGGCGTGATCTGGGCGGTGGCAGGCATCATACTGATCCGCACCCACAACCCCGCCCTGCAAGCTCTGGCTGGTTTTCTTCTGGCCGGCATGGCGGCCGGGGCGGCCGCCACCAGTGTCGCCAATCTTCCCACCTACTTCGCCTTGTCCCTGACCATGCTGGTGCCGATTGCACCGTTGCTGGTGCTGGAGGGCGGCGAAATGGCGCTGGTGATGGCGGCAATGATCATCACCTTCATCCTTGTCCTCAACAAGACGGTGCGTCAATCGCATGCCGCCTTGCACCGCTCGCTGGCGCTGGGTTTCGAGAACGATGGGCTGGTGCTGGAACTCGGGAATGAACTGGACAAACGGGAGAAGGCGCAGGCCGGCTTGACGCAAAGCGAAGCCCGCTTCCGTGCGCTGGCAGAGAGCACGGAAGCGGCCATTTTCACCTACCGCGAGCATTTTCTTTATGTCAATCCGGCCTGCGAACGTCTGTGCGGATACAGCAGGGAAGAATTGAGCACGATGCCGTTCTGGGCGTTTATTCATCCCGAGCACTGGGACCTGGTCAAGAGCCATGGCGAAGCGCGCCTCCACGGGGACGCAACGCCGATGCACTACGAGTTCAAGATTCTGACCAAGGACGGCGAAACCCGGTGGGTGTCCTTCAGTACCTGCCTGATCGACCAGGATGGCCAGCCGACCGGGCTGGTTTCCGCCTTCGACATCACAGCCCACAAGGCAGCGGAGGAAGCGCTGTTCCTGGAGAAGGAGCTGGCCCAGGTCACCTTGAAGTCCCTGGGCGACGGGGTTGTCACCACCGACCTTAAAGGCCATATCCTCTCCCTTAACCACGCAGCCGAGACGCTGACCGGCTGGACTGAGACTGAAGCGCTGGGACACCGTTTTGGCGCGGTCCTTCGACTGTCTGCCCGCGATCGCAAGGTCAGCTATTTTGATGACCCCATCCTGCTCTGCATCAGCAGGGGGGAATCTGTCACCTATGGCACCCACCTGCAACTGCTGGACAAGGAAGGCGCCGACACCTATTCCGTGGAACTGACCACGTCACCCATTCGCGACCGCTACGGGTCCATTATCGGAGCGGTGGCGATTTGCCACGATGTCTCCGAACTCAGCTACGTGGCCAGCCACGATGCACTAACCGGCCTGATCAACCGGCGGGAGTTCATGGCGCGCCTTGAGCATGCCGTTGATCGAGCCCGGGTTGACCTGGCCGAGCATGCCTTGTGTTATATCGACCTCGACCAGTTCAAGGTCGTCAACGATACCTGCGGTCACGCCGCCGGCGACAAACTGCTGCAGGAACTGACTGCTTTGCTCCATACCCAAACCCGCGAGGGGGACACATTTGCCCGCCTGGGTGGCGACGAATTCGGCCTGCTGCTGCCTTATTGCCCGATGGAAAAGGCGACCGTGATCGCCGAAGCCATGCGCAAGCTGGTCAAGGATTTCCGGTTCAACTGGGGTGGTCGCGGCTTCGAGATCGGAGCCAGCATCGGCGTCGTTCACATCCACAAAGACAGCGGCGATGCTGCCGAACTGCTGCGGTCAGCGGACTCAGCCTGCTACGTGGCCAAGGCCCATGGGCGCAACCGGGTGCATGTGTATCAGGAGGATGACCTTGAGGTGGCCGAGTACCATCAGCATATCGCCTGGTTGAGCCGGATCCGCCAAGCCCTGGATCGGGACGAATTCGAGCTTCACTTCCAGACTATCCAGCCGCTCGGCAAACAGGGCGGGGAACATTTCGAGATTCTGCTGCGGCTGCGCGATGAACAGGGCAGGCTGATTCCGCCCGGCGCGTTCCTGCCCACAGCGGAGCGCTACGATCTGATGCCCACCCTGGATCGCTGGGTCATCCGTACCGCTCTGGCGCGGCTGGCACCGGTGCTGCGGCAGGATAGGGGCAGGATATGCGCCATCAATCTGTCCGGTCAGTCCCTGGGCGATGAGCGCTTGGTGGACTTCATCCTCCAGGAGATCGCCACGCACGATGTTCCCCCTGGCACGCTTTGCTTCGAAATCACCGAAACCAGCGCCATTTCCCACCTTGGGCATGCGCGCGAACTGGCACAGCGACTCAAGGCGGCAGGCTGTTCCCTGGCGCTGGACGACTTCGGCAGCGGGCTATCCAGCTTCTCCTACCTGAAGGAACTACCGGTTGACTTTCTCAAGATCGACGGCGCCTTTGTCAGGAACATCGAGCATGATCCCGTCGACCGCGCAATCGTTTCCTCCATCGTCCAGGTCGCCCGGGCCATGGGGCGGAAGACCATCGCCGAGTACGTGGAAAATGCATCCTGCCTGGAATGGGTGCAGAGCTTGGGGGTCGACTACGCGCAGGGTTACCACATCTCACGGCCACGTCCGCTGGAGGAATTTTGCGTGGAGAACATGCAGGTTCACACAATCCGGCATGAAAAACCGGCATTTGTTCTGCATATGCATTAACAGTGTAAGACACCCGTACCGCCGCACCGAAAGACGGCGGGTAGGCGAGTGATTCAGACTCGGTTCATATTAGAAATCAGGCGTGATGCGCGCGCGCAGGCCCCAGCCCCAGCCAGCCCGCTTCATACCAGTCATAGAGCATGTCCTGCAGTTCCGCCGGCAAATTGGACTGCGGCGGCAACTTGCGACTATCCGCCAAAGTCCTGAGCACGCGGCCTTCCAGACCGCTCGCCAGCAGTGTTTCACCATTGATGAAAATACGCCTGCCCGAGAACAGCATGCGGGTCTTCGCGTCGAGCGCCGCCCCCCGGCTCGCCAGGCTTTTCCCGAAAACCTTGCGGCCCATGATGGGGTCGGGCGCGTTGAAGAGCACATGGGGCTTGGGCTCGGAGAGATACTCTCCGGCAAACTCGGCAATGTCTTTCCTGTCCCATCGGATGCCGCTGACCATCGCCTCAATCTGCGCCAGCATGGCCAAAGAGATTTCAGCGGGATGCTTTTGCAAGGCCAGATCGGAATCGGCATAGCGCCCCGGCAGTTCGATCCGGTCACGCAGGAAATCCACGAAGGCTTGCGCCAGTTCCTGGGTGGACGGCGCCCGAAAGCCGATCGACCAGGTCATGCAGTCGTCTTCCGCCAAACCGTCGTGGGCGAAATGTGGCGGCAGGTACAGCATGTCCCCCGGCCCCAGCACATATTCCGCGCTGGGCTTGAAGCGCTTGAGAATCTTCAGCGGCAGGCCTTTCACGATATCGAGGTTCTTCTGCGCCGCAATCCGCCAGCGCCGATGGCCCAAGCCCTGCAGCAAGAACACGTCATAGGAATCAAAATGCGGCCCTACCCCGCCACCCGGCGAGGCATAGCTCACCATCAAATCATCGAGCCGGGCATGGGGAATAAAGCTGAACTGCTCGAGCAGGGCGGCACCGGCCGGCAGATGATGGTCCACGGACTGGACCAGCAGGGTCCAGTCGCGGCGGCCCAGCTTGCGGAAACGGCTGGCGGCAAAGGGCCCGTGTTCCAGATTCCAGTTGCCCCCGATCCGGCTCACCAGGCGCGATTCCACGTCTTCGCGGGCGGCCAGGGCGCGCAGATCCTCGGGGTCGAGCGGGCCGCTGAAATTCGGCACCGCCTGGCGCACCAGCAGCGGTCTCTTGTGCCAGTATTCGCGCAAGAACACGGCGGGTGACAATCCGCCCAGCAAAGTCATCATCAATCAAGGGAATCGTTCTAGAATCACACCAACAATACAAACTGCGGAGCCTCCATGCAACTCAAAGCCGGTGACAAAGCCCCGGATTTTTCCAATCCGGATGCGGACATGAACCTGATCAGCCGCAACCAGTTCAAGGGCAAGAACAATCTGGTGCTGTATTTCTATGTCCGCGACGACACCCCGGGCTGCACGGCGCAGGGGATCGAGTTCTCCGAGCTGGAACCGGAATTCGCGAAACTGAATACCGTGGTGCTCGGCGTGTCACGCGATGACTGCATGAGCCACGGCACGTTCCGCGACAAGCATGGCATCAGCGTGCGCCTGCTGGCCGACAAGGAAGGGGAAACCTGTGAGAAATACGGTGTGCTGCATGACAAGGAAGTGGATGGCGTCAAGCGCCGCAGCATCATGCGTTCAACCTTCGTCATCGACAAGCTGGGTATCATCCGGCATGCCCTGTATGGCGTGCAAAGCCGCGGCCACGCGGCAGAAATTCTGGAACTCGTGAAAGACCTCAAATGAACATCGTAAAAGACACCATCGTGACCCTCGACTACGAAGTGTTTGACCTGGAGGGCAACTCGCTGGAGAAAAGTGACGAACCCATCAGCTACCTGCATGGCGGCTACGACAACATTTTCCCCATGGTGGAGCGGGCTTTGGAGGGCAAGGCAGCCGGCGACACCGTTGAGCTCAAACTGCAGCCGGCGGATGCCTTTGGCGATTACGACGAGGAACTGGTCCGAGTCGAGCCGCGCGAGATGTTCCCGGAAAACGTCGAAGCAGGCATGCAGTTCGTCGGTGCGCCGATCGGTGACGAACAGGAAGTGCTTTATACCGTCACCGATGTGGCGGAAGACAAGGTAGTAGTGGACGGCAACCATCCTTTGGCCGGCGAGTCGGTCCGCTTTACCTGCGTGGTGAGCGGGGTGCGCAAGGCCGAGCCGGGCGAGGTCGAGCATGGCCATGCGCATGGGGCGCACGGCCACCATCACCACTAGGACGCATTGACCCCCTCACTACCCCTGGCCTGGGTCGGAGGCGGCAGCGGCAAGTGGAGCCCCGTGCGCGCCCTGCTAGAATAGCGGACCCCGGAAATCAGCCTAACTGATGAAAACGACTTTCCTCGATTTCGAACAGCCCATCGCCGAGCTGGAAGCCAAGATCGAAGAGCTGCGCTTTGTCCAGGACGATTCCGCTTTGGACATCTCGGAAGAGATCAAGCGCCTGCAAAAGAAGAGTGAGAAGCTCACCAGCGACATTTACGCGAAGCTTTCAGCCTGGCAGATTTCCCAGGTGGCGCGCCATCCCCAGCGCCCCTATAGCCTCGATTACATCGGCGGCCTGTTCACGGATTTTTCCGAGCTGCACGGCGACCGAGGGTTTGCCAACGACCGTGCCATCGTCGGCGGGATCGGCCGGTTCAATGGCGAACCGGTCATGGTGATCGGCCACCAGAAGGGGCGCGACGTGAAGGAACGCCAGTTCCGCAACTTCGGCATGCCGCGTCCGGAGGGCTACCGCAAGGCCCTGCGCCTGATGCGCCTGGCGGAAAAATTCGGCCTGCCGGTGCTGACCTTCATCGACACCCCGGGCGCCTATCCGGGCATAGGCGCGGAAGAGCGCGGCCAGAGCGAGGCCATTGCGCGCAACCTGTATGAAATGGCGCAGCTCAGGACTCCGATCATCTGCACCGTCATCGGCGAAGGCGGTTCCGGTGGCGCGCTGGCGATCGGCGTGGGCGACCGGACGCTGATCCTGCAATACTCTACCTATTCGGTCATCTCCCCCGAGGGCTGCGCGTCCATATTGTGGAAGAGTGCGGAGAAAGCGCCGGTTGCGGCGGAAACCCTGGGCATCACCGCCCACCGCCTGTTGTCACTCGGGCTGGTGGACAAAGTGGTGGACGAACCGTTGGGCGGCGCGCACCGCAACTGGGACGGCATGTTTGCCAATCTGGGCCAGGCGCTGGCCGAGGTTCTGGGGGAGGTTCGCAAACAATATCACGACGGCGGCCTGCTGCTTGCCCGCTACCAGCGGCTGATGGCGCATGGCCGCTACAAAGAAGAAAAGTAATCTCCTGTCCGACCAGGTGCGGGCCACGCTCGCCCGCCACCTTGCCCCCGGAGCCCGGCTTAGGCTGGGCCTGTCAGGCGGGCTCGATTCCATGGTCCTGCTCCATGTATTGGCCGGATTGCGGTCCGACTACATCGTCACCGCACTGCATGTACATCACGGGATCAGCGCTCATGCAGATAAATGGGTGGCGTTTTGCCGGCAAGCCTGCGCCCAACTTGAGGTCCCGCTGCAAGTGGTACGGGTAAAGCTGGACCCGGATGCCTCCGAAGGCCTGGAAGCGGCCGCCCGCGGCGCTCGCTACGAAGCCCTGGCCAAACCCGGCGCCGATGCCGTTCTCACCGCCCACCACGCCGATGATCAGACCGAAACCGTGCTGTTCCAACTGCTGCGCGGCGGCGGCCCACGGGCGCTGGCCGCCATGCCTGAATGCCGTCCGCTTGCGCCCGGTTTGCTGTTGGTTCGGCCATTGCTGGCATGCACCCGCACCGAACTGGAAGCGTATTCGCGCCAGCACGGCTTGCTGTGGGTGGAGGATGACAGCAATCTCGATCCGCGCTATACCCGCAATGCCCTGCGTCTCGATGTGATACCGGCCATCGCCCGCCACCTGCCTAACTATCGAGAACACCTGCTCAGCAGCGCCCAGCGCATGGCGGAAGCGGCCGACCTGCTGGATGAACTGGCGAAGCTGGATGGCGCCGAAGCGGGTCTGCCGGACAGTCTGGACTGCGACGTTCTAAAGCGCCTGCCCGAAGTCCGGGCGCGCAACCTGCTGGCGCATTACCTGCGCTTGCAGGGTGTGCCGCTGCCCGGCCCCGCTCATTTGGCTGAAATGCTGCGCCAGTTGAAGGACGCCCGCACGCGCCTGGTGCTGCCGCTTGCCGATGGCCGAGTGCTGACGCGCGGCAAGGGGCGCATCAGAATCGGGCAGGCTGATTTATCATAGCGCTTGATGGAAAGCGGACTTGCCGGTGTCGAGTGTTACGCCCAGCGCCTGCTCAACCCATTTCGCGGGGTGGTGCATGTGTTGCGTTACCAGTCTGCCGAAGCGGTCACTACCGACGGCATCCACTGGGATATCTATGTCGCCAATGACGAACTGTTAAAAGGCCTGCCGCGCCACAAGAAGATCCAGACTTCCGACATCCGCTACGGCAACTGGTCGCGGGACAAGGGGCTCAAACGCGGCCCTCTCTATCCCTCCGAAGACTTCAAACGCATGGAAGCCCAGGGCGCAATCGCCTTCGAGGCCCTGCTCCAATTGCATGAACGCCTGCCTTTTCCGCTGCGCGATTGCCTCGAACTCTGGCTGCTCGACCCGGTCGGCCTGCCCCTGGTCCCGCTGACCAGCGTGGCGAACGAAAGCGAGATGGAACAAAACCCGACGCTGCATTGGCGCGCAGGCCATGTGGCGCAGGAACACTTCGCCAGCTCGGTTGAAAATGGGCTGCACAACGCGGCGGAAATGCTTACCTCCTATATCGCTGAACAGGCCGGTACCCCGCCGGTAGCGCAATGGTTTGAACGCCAGCCGGATGGCAGCGCCATCGGCCTGACTGGCCATAATCTGCCGGTCTCCTACCAGGGGCGCGACCTGAGCCCCGCAGCCTTTCCCCCGGCGCTCATCTCCCCGGGTCTGGGCGATGACAACCTGCGCCGCCTGGTGCAAGACTACATGGCTTGGCAAGCCCCCTGCCTGCTGATGCTGCCCCAGGACAAGGCCATTCGGCGCGAACTGGAAATTCTCGCCCGACAGCAGCCGTTTGAGGTGCTCAAGTACAGCCGGCTTTATCCGGAGGTAGCGGACGAAACCCAGATCAATGCGGCCCGGGTGGAGGCCACCCTGCGCCGACAGGCAAGCATCGAGGTTCATGAAGATAGCCTGTCGCCGCATTACCTTGAGTTAAACCCGGCCAGCGGCGAATACAACTGAGAAACCATAGCGTGTCTCACGGCAAGGCGGTTGACCCATGCCTGGCGCTCGCAGTCGATGAGCAGCGCGAACCCGCCTTGGTTACGCGGGCCACCAATCGGACGACGCCTAGACCAGCGCCAGCGGGGCCTCATCCATCAAGGCAATCTGCTCGCGCAATTCCAGGATCCGCTCCTGCCAGTAATGCTGGCTGTTGAACCAGGGAAAGGCGGCGGGAAAGGCCGGGTCATCCCAGCGCCGTGCCAGCCAGGCGGAGTAATGCAGCAGGCGCAAGGTGCGCAGCGCTTCGAGCAGGTGCAACTGGCGCGGATTGAATTCGAAAAAATCCTCGTAGCCGGCCAGCACGTCCCGAAGTTGGCGCGCCATGCTTTCCGGCTCCCCCGACAGCAGCATCCACAGATCCTGCAGCGCCGGCCCCATGCGGCAGTCGTCAAAGTCAACGAAATGGGGCCCATCATCCGACCAAAGCACGTTGCCCATGTGACAGTCGCCGTGCAACCGCTGGATGCGGATGTCGCCGGCCCGGTCAAAACAGCGCTGCACGCCCTCCAGTGCCTGTTGTGAAACGCTCTCCCAGGCGGGCAGGAGATCGGCTGGGAGCCAGCGGTTGGCCAGCAGGTAATCGCGCGACTCGGTACCGAATGTTTGAATGTCCAGCACAGGACGGTCGGCGAAGGGCTGCAAGTCGCCCACCGCATGAATGCGTCCCATGAAGCGGCCCATCCATTCCAGGGTGTCCGGATCGTCAAGCTCCGGCGGGCGCCCGCCCTGGCGCGGGTACGCGGCAAATCGAAATTCGCCGAAGTGATGCAGGGTTGCGCTTCCTAATTTCAGGGGCGGAACAACGGGTATTTCGCGCTCCGCCAGTTGCAGCGTGAAGGCATGCTCCTCCAGAATCGCTGCATCGCTCCAGCGACCCGGCCGGTAGAATTTGGCCACCACCGGCGGCCCGTCCTCCTGCCCGACCTGATACACCCGGTTCTCGAAACTGTTCAGGGCCAGCAGCCTCCCATCACAGCGCAGGTTCACGCTTTCCAGCGCATCCAGCACATGATCGGGCGAGAGCGCGGCGTAGGGCGGCGGGGCATGATCCTGCATGGGCTGGATTGTACCGGGTGAATCAGGCGGTGCGATGCGGCAGGCTGTCTATAATTCGGAATCCGGGTTGGCCTGTCCGGTCAGACACTGTCGCTGTTCCACCTGCCCGTCTCGGCCCCCACCAGGAGATTCCCATGAAGCTCTATTACTACCCAGGCGCCTGTTCCATGGCGGTACACATTGCCTTGCGCGAGGCAGGTGATCAATTCGAGTTCGACAAGGTCGATCTGGGCGCAAAGCGCACCGCCAGCGGCGAAGACTACAACCAGGTCAACGCGAAGGGCTATGTGCCCGCCCTGCGTCTGGACGACGGCCAAGTGCTGACCGAGGACGCAGTGCTGCTGCAATATGTCGCCGACCACAATCCTGACGCCGGGCTGGCGCCGCCGCTGGGCAGCATGGAACGCTACCGGCTGATGGAATGGCTCAATTTCATTTCCAGCGAAATCCACAAGACCCTGGGCGCGCTATTCAATCCCAAAGTCACACTCGAGTGGCGGGACAACCAGGTCGCCCTATTCGGCCGGCGCGCCAACTGGCTGGTTGCGCAACTGGGAAACAAACCTTATCTGATGGGCGACAAATTCACCGTGGCGGATGCCTACCTGTTTACCGTGCTCCGCTGGTGCAAGCTGCACAAGGTCGACACCAGCAATTGGCCCGTGCTGAATGACTACATCGCACGCATTGCGATGCGTCCGGCGGTGGTGGCGGCCATGCAAGCCGAAGGCTTGATCGAAGCCTAAGGAGGGTTAACCCGCCCTAGTCCGGGCCGTCGTCGAACTGGCCCAGCGGCCGCTTGAAGGTGAATTGAGCCGGCTTGACGATCATCTCGCGCGCTGAATCACCCACGCTGCCGGTGGGAATGGTAAACGGCAGGGCCACAATCGTCAGCGCGGTCCCCAGCACTGTCGCGGCAAGCCCCAAGGGGCGAACGACCACGACGTCTACCAACATGTCCATACCCTTGTCGCCGCTCACCGTATTGGGGTCGTCAGCCGCGGCGGGCAAGTGAGTTGCGGCCAGCGCCAGCGCGATTAGGCAGGCCCCGAGTTTCCTCCCCATGTGACTAGCTC
>JBAWGM010000053.1:0-2955 GCA_049592895.1 Thiobacillaceae bacterium
CTAGGCAAAGACAGGCAATCCTCGATCAGTACGCAAAATCATCGCCTGGCGGCGGTGCATGCGTTCTTCCGTTACGTGCAAGCGGAAGTGCCCGAACGCATGCTTCAGTGCCAGCAGATCCTGGCCATTCCACTGCAGCGCCATGCACGCGCGAATGTTGGCTACCTCTCCCAAGACAACCTTGCGCAGATCCTCGCGCAACCCGACTTGCGTTCGCGCGACGGCCGAAGAGACGCGGTCCTGTTGAGCGTGCTCTACGACACCGGCGCCCGAGTCCAGGAACTCATCGATCTGACCGCCGGCGACGTGCGCTTGGAGTCACCCGCGCAGGTCAGACTCATGGGCAAAGGGCGAAAGATGCGCGCAGTGCCGTTGATGGACGCCACAGTTCAACTCCTGCGCGATCACCTTCGCGAAAACGGCCTGGACCGTCCGGAGCGCGCCGACTGCCCGCTATTCCAAAACCGACAAGGCGGTCGATTCTCCCGCTCAGGCGTGCGATATGTTCTACTGCATTACGTAGCAGCAGTACGGCGCGATCATCCGGGCTTCACGCAGCCGGTGAGTCCCCACAGCCTGCGCCACACCAAGGGCATGCATCTGCTGCAGAGCGGTGTCTCGCTCGAAATCATCCGCGACTTCTTGGGGCACGTGGATGCGAAAACGACGCAGATCTATGCGCGGGCAAATCTCGAGATGAAACGAAAGGCCCTCGAGAAAATCGACGACGCCACACCGCTGCCCAAGATGCCGTCCTGGACGCAGAACAAAACGCTGCTTGAGTGGCTGCACTCCCTGTAGTAAGGCGGAGGTCACGGCTGCGTGTTCGGAGTCGACGACCTCCGTGTCCTGCCTAGAAATTATGTTGAGTGCCCGCTTAAAAACGCCTTCCTGATCAACCGGCGGGAAGCGCAACTGCACATAAGAACTTACTTCCCACAATAGACCGCAGTAATCTGGATGCGGTGGTGACCCATTTCCAGAGAAATGGTCTGCCGCGCCTGGCTGTCGATCGCCTTTTGCGCCGGCGTCAGTTGCTTCGAGGTCGGCCCACCAGCGGCCGGGCACTTCCAGCCGGTGAGGTTTTCATAGCGGGATTGCGCGTATTGATGGCGCAGACCATGCACGCCGTGGATGCCGGCTTGCGCGCACTGCGATTTGAAGCGCTGCAACTGGTCGCGGTAGCGCAACTCGGCCGGAATCAGGCTGCCGTTACCGGCCAATTGCCTGGCCTGCTCCAGCAGCGCGCGCTGCTCGGTGGTGCGGACCGGTACTTCGCGGTATTTGCCGCCCTTGGTCCAGCTATCCTTCAGGCGCAGCATGTCGCCGGCGTCCGCCCACGAGGGCATGAGCTTGATGGATTCCTCGCGCCGCAGCCCGAAGGCGGCTTCCAGGCGCAAGGACATCGCGGTGTAGGGATCACTGATTTGCACGAGCTGGTCGACATCAAGTAGCTTGGCTTTCGAGACGTTGGCGACATGCACGCGCTCGGCAATGCCATAGGCGTCGTTGCTCTTGGCGATGACGTTTTGCTTGTCGACTTTTTCCGCCCACCAGCGCAAGGCGCTCATGCGGTTCTTGACGGTGCCGGTGGCAATCGCTTCCGACTGCCAGCGCGCCAGCAACGCCTCAACATGTTTCGGTTTCAGGCTGTCCGCTTGCAGATGACGGTAGCCCAGGTCGCGCAACTGGTTCGCCACCAGGGTCAGAATGCGCTCACGGTCATTCCGAGTGGCAAAGCTGCCGTCTCTGTTGCGCGCACAGAGTTGCTTCAGTTGATAGTTCAGGTTGCGCATGCTGGTTCCTCTTTTCTTAATTGCTCGCTGTTGCTGCCGGTGTCGTTCGCTTCGGTAAGTGTTTCTGGCTGTCTGTATGGCCTGGGCCGTACAGAGGGGTACTACGCCTCGGGACACCACTCCGTTTGTGCAGTTACTTGCGTTGCTTGCCAGCGCTGCACGCGCTTCTTGGCATCGATGGCCGTCCCGGTGGGGACGCAACTGATCGGGTTGAGCCAGTTACCCAGGGCTCATGGGGTGCCGCAGTTGCACGTTTTGGGTCCATTCATGGACAAGAGGACTGCCGGCAGCGGGCCGCCGGCAGTGCGTTGACGCGAGGCGCAGAGCCTCGTCACTGGGCCGCTTCACGCACGTGCCCTGCGGCACTTGCCAAGTGCGACGCCGGTGATGGCGCGTCGTCACTGGCAGCACGCCGCCAGTAACGACGCGCGCACAGATGCCGCAGGGTGCAGGTGAAGGGAACGGTTCGCCGCTTAGCCCGGCGCTTGGGGCGTAGGGCTGGCGGCTCAGGAAGAAGCGCCTACCGGGCGCCGTGCGGGTCCGGCGGATGCCGGACGCGAACGGTGAACGGCCAGCAGGCGCAGCAATGCCGCGCCCGGTGGCTTGCCCGGTAGGTGCTTCACTATTGATTGGCGCTCGCTCAAGGGCGAGGACGGACGATGGACGCGCAGATGCGCGCGTGCTGACGATCAAGAAAGCGTTGCGGCTGCCTGATATCTTGATGAAACAAGGCCATCAGCTTGCGCCCATGGCCTCTCCATTCCCAACAGAGGGAATGCTGCTACTTGTCCCGGTCAGTCTCCGGTTACCCTCGGACTGGCACAAAGCACGACGGGCTGGCTTTGCACACTCTTGTCATTGACGACACCCAAGCCTTGACAGGCTCCCGCACGGTTGCTGTTGCCAGCGCAGGGCTGACCGTGCGTGTTCTCTAAAGGGCGCTTGCGCTTAACCTTGCACCGTCGCTAGCTGCCGGCTGGTGTTCACCGCGAGGGTGAACGATTTACGCCGCCACAGTAAAACATCTTTTTTCACTCTCGTCCAAAATAGGTTGTGACGTTGGATCGTCCGACGGTGTAGGGTATAGGCGAATCGCCAAACCCACCTGCACCCGACCGAAGGAGACCCAACGTGAAAGCATCTTGCAGCATGTTCAGCC
>JBAWGM010000054.1:0-2032 GCA_049592895.1 Thiobacillaceae bacterium
CTTGCTGGAGGTCAATCCAGCCAATGGGCAGTTCAAGCGGAACGAGGACAATCCCCTCGAATGCGATCTCCTGGTCGCCGACGAATGTTCGATGATCGACGTGCCGCTGGCAAACCAGTTGCTCAAAGCCGTTGCTTCCACCACGGCTGTGATTCTGGTGGGTGACATCGACCAACTCCCCTCGGTGGGCCCTGGGCAGTTCCTGGCGGACCTGATCGACTCGGGAGCGGTTCCGGTCATCCGACTCACCGAGGTGTTCCGTCAGGCGGCCACATCGCGCATCGTGCGGTGTGCGCATCAGATCAATCAGGGCATCTATCCCAGCTTGCCCGAGAAAGGCGAGGAATCCGACTTCTATTTCGTTGCCGCCGAAGAAGCAGAGGCCATTGCGCAAACCGTGGTGGATTTGGTGAAAACGCGCCTGCCCAAGAAGTTCCATGTCGATCCGGTGCGCGACATTCAGGTGCTTTGCCCGATGAACCGGGGAATCACCGGAGCGCGGGGCCTCAACCAGTCCCTCCAGGAGGTGCTGAATCCCCCCAACGAAAACAGTGTGGACAAGTTTGGCTACCGTTTTAGCGTCGGTGACAAGGTGATGCAGATCGAGAACAACTATGACCGGGATGTCTACAACGGAGACATCGGCTTTGTGACCGGCATGGATCAAGGCGAAGAAGAACTCACGGTGGAATTCGATGGCCGGATGGTCAGCTATCCATTTGGCGAGCTGGATGAACTCGTCCTCTGTTACGCAACGACGATCCACAAGTCGCAGGGTTCTGAATACCCGGTGGTGGTCATTCCCATCTCGACCCAGCACTACATGATGCTCAAACGCAATTTGATCTATACGGGCATTACTCGGGGCAAGACGCTGGTGGTGCTCGTCGGCCAGAAAAAGGCACTGGCCATCGCGGTGAAGGGGAAGCAGGTGGAACGGCGCTGGTCAAAGCTGAAGGAACGTCTTATCGCGGAAGGTGTTTCACCTTGGGTACGGACGGGGTGAGGTCAAGGATTCAGGAATTAAGACCCCCGTTTTTCAATCTTTGTTCGGGTGTCGCAGGGGCAGCCAGCGTGGAAGCATCGAGGCAAGCACGTCGTCCCTGAGGATAAAGTGATGATAGAGACTGGCGAGCGCGTGAAATCCCGCAAGCCACAGGATCGAGTCGCCAAGCCAGGTGTGGATGTTCGCTATAGTCGCGCCGACATTATGCGACTTGCGAACGAGAGGTGGTATCTCCACGCCGGTAAGAAGCGTCAAGGAATGCCCTTCGAGCCAAGCGCCGGCCATGGCGGTTAACGGGACCGCAAAGAGGAGAACGTAGAGCGCTCCCTTTACGGCCAATGCCATGACGCACATCCAACGAGGAACCTGCGGCGGGGCCGGTCGCGTGTCGACCATCCGCCAAAGGACGCGCATCACGACGAGGGTGAATACGCACAATCCCAGCGTCTCATGGAGCTGGCGATCAAAATTACGAGCAGTGGAGTACACACGCTGCTCCGATCCCCCCGGACCATAGACAAATGCAACCAGGACAAGGAGTGCGGTAATCCAGTGAAAGACTTGGGCGACGATTCCGTAGTGCGCGTGCGAGCGGTCTTCCATTTCTCTCCGTTCATGAAACCAGGGAATTGTAGCCTTGCAAGCCTGTCTTACACCTGAGCGGAATGATAATGGATGAACTGGGCTTCTTCCTGCTTGCGCGAAGCGGAAGCAGGCTATTTCAGTGGGTGTTACGGGATGGCGTGAGGCCCGCGAGGTGATCGCTAGAACTGCTTTGACCACTGTTCCGCCTGGGTGGCGACGCATCAGGGAGACTAGCGGAAGGCTCAGCCGACCGCTGGTCTCCCCAAGCGGACCTTTGAGCCGCTGGCTACTAACTGACTGCTATAGAGGTGCGGATTCAATAGACATTTCCGCACTTGACCCCGAGTACCGTAATTCGGCCATTTCAGCCAGTTGGCTCCTACCGATAACGGGCGCTCGGCAATGACTGCTTTTGAAAATATTGAATCGGCGTTTTCACCC
>JBAWGM010000055.1:0-3944 GCA_049592895.1 Thiobacillaceae bacterium
CGCGTACCCAGTAAACGATCGGCTCGCCACCACAAATCGCATAGCAAACAAGCCACTACTTGGCGCTAAGAGCCAAAGTTCGGCTTAAAGAGTGTGAGTGGCGCGCGTGCTTTTCAGATTACCGCCAAGCAGACCCTCGATCTTGTTGCGCGCCTGCTGCCCGCTTTCGCCGGCCTGGAACTGGACGCCCACGCCCTGAGCCCGCGCGCCCTGCGCCCCTGAAGGAGTAATCCACACGACCTTGCCCGATACTGGATGCTTGGTCGGGTCATCCATGAGGGTCAGCAACATGAAGACTTCTTCCCCAACCTTGTAAGCCTTGTTGGTGGGTATGAACAGTCCGCCACCCTTGATGAAAGGCATGTAGGCCGCGTAAAGCGCGGATTTTTCCCGGATGGAAAGCGATAGCACGCCTGGTCGCGCGGCCAGGGGTTGTTCCAAAGATGTGACCGATGTGTTGGTTCTCATGCCTTAACCTCAAATAACGCCCGGTAATCCAGCAGCCAGGACTCAATCTGAAGCGGCCGATTGAGTGGGTGTTCCGCCCAGCGACCATCTTCTGCCTGTCTACGGCTCAAATTCAACAGGCCACGCAAATCAGCCTGTGCGCCCAGCTTGCCCAGCGCATCACCGTAATCCGGATTAAACCGGACCGACGCCTTGAGCGTACTCGCCAGCAGGTCTGTCAGCCATTTGTACGACAAACCATACCACAATGCGGGAGGGAGACGCCCCCAGCTTTCCCCCGCGGCGGCTGCATCCAGGTTTTGCGGGGCCGCCAGGCCATCCAGTACCTCCATGCGCTGCGCCCAGCTTTCTTGTTCCTGCCAGGCCAGGGCCGCCAGTGGCGAGCCACCCGCAAGAGCCAGCCGCACCTCGGCCTGTTCTACACCCTCTGACTTGAGCCAGTCGGTGGCCAGACCGGGCTCGGGCAGGCCGATATCCTGCCGTTGGCACCGGCTGAGCAGGGTGGGCAGCAAGCGTCGCACCTGGTGGCTGACCAGGATGAATACTACATTTAACGGCGGCTCTTCCAGCACCTTTAGCAGAGCATTGGACGCTGCCCGGTTAAGGGCGTCCGCCGGCTCGATCAGCGCAATCCTCCGGCCTCCTCGAAAGGAACTCAACTGGGCGAATTGCGTCGCCTGGCGGGCCTGATCAACGGTGATTTCGGTGGCCAGGCGAACGTCCCCGTCCTTGCCCTCTTTTTCCTCAAAGCTCAGATGAAGCCAATCTGGATGGGTCCCTGCATCAAACCAGTGGCATGCCTCGCAACTGCTGCAAGCCTCACCTGCCATGTTCGGCGACTCGCACAGCAGGGTCTTGCCCCAATCCTTTGCAAGCGCCAGCTTGCCCACCCCTTTGGGGCCGGTGAGCAGCACGGCATGAGGCAAATGGCTGCGCAGGCCCAGCAGCCGTTGGCGATCGGAGTCCTGCCAGGGATAGGCGGCGGCCACTACAGCGTCTCCAATAGGCGCGCCAGATCCCGCCGAATTGCGGCAATGGGCTGATCTGCGTTGATTATCTTGATCCGCCCCGGCTCCCGGCGGGCGCGGGTGAGGTAGGCATCGCGCACCCGCTGGAAGAAGTCGCGCGCTTCCTGCTCGAAGCGGTCAGCCTCGCGTACTTGACCGCGCCGTAGCGCGGCGACTTCGGTTGGGACATCGAAAACCAGGGTCAGGTCCGGCTTGAAGCCCTGCAAGACCCAATCCTCCAGTTGTTTCAGGCGCTGCTCGGCGATTCCCCTGCCGCCGCACTGATAGGCGTAACTGGCATCGGTAAAGCGATCTGAAACCACCCAATCCCCGCGTGCCAGGGCCGGCCTGATGACCTGTTCGACATGCTCCCTGCGCGCGGCAAACATCAGCAGTGCTTCGGTGTCCGGGTGCATGGCGCCCCGATTCAGAAGTAGATCGCGCAATCGCTCGCCCAGGTCGGTCCCCCCCGGCTCGCGGGTCAACACCACCTGTCTACCCTTGTTGCGCAGATACTGGGCGACATGTTCCAGATGGGTGCTCTTGCCCGCCCCGTCCACCCCTTCCAGCGAAATGAATTTGCCTTCCATCTGGGCAGATTATCGCTGATATCGGTTCACTGCCTGATTGTGCTCGGCAAGATTATCGGAGAACGCGTGGGATCCATTTCCCTTGGAGACGAAATACAGTGCTCTGGACTGCGCGGGATTCAGGGCAGCCAGGATCGACGCCTCGCCGGGCATGGAAATCGGAGTTGGCGGCAAGCCTTTGCGGACGTAGGTGTTGTATACAGTGTCCCGCTCCAGGTCAGGTTTGCGCAGGTTGCCGTCAAAACGTTCGCCCAGGCCATAAATAACGGTGGGATCAGTTTGCAGCCGCATGCCCAGTTTCAGGCGGTTCAGGAAAACCGCGGCGATCAGCGGCCGTTCCTCTGACAGGCCGGTTTCCTTCTCGATGATGGACGCCATGATCAGGGCCTCATAGGGGCTTTGATAGGGCAATCCGGCAGCGCGGGTCTGCCAGGCCTTGATAAGTCTCCCCTGCGCAACACGGTAGGCGCGGCGCAGGATGTCCAGATCGGATGAACCGGGGCTGAAGAAATAGGTGTCGGGAAAAAACAGGCCTTCCGGCGTGGATTCCGGGGCGCCGACGGCGGCCGCCAGGTCTGCATCGCTCATCGACAGGCTGTCATGGCGAAGGTCGGACGAGGCCAGCAGGGCGCCCCGCACTTCATGGAGATTCCAGCCCTCGATGAAGCGGATCGCCGCCTGGGTCACCTCGCCGCGCTCCATCTTGCCGTAGAGTTGTGCAGGCGTGATAGGGGCCTCCAGAGTGTAGACCCCTGCCCGGATGGTGGAAGACTTGCCCATCACGCGGCCCAGAATTCGGAATGCCAGGGGATGATCGACAATGCCTGCCTTGGTCAACTGGACGGCGAGGCCATTGAGGCTGGTACCTGGCGTGACGCTGAATTGCTGGGGAAGTTGGGCGAGAGGCAGGGGCCGCACTGCGTACCACGCCAGCCAGCCCATGCCGACGGAAAGCGTCAGCAGGCCTGCCACCAGCAGTTTCTTAATCGTCTTCATTCAACCAGACCCGCATTTTTTCCACCCAGCCTGCATTCCCGCAGACAGTCTCCTCTATGCTCCTGATTCGCCAAATGCCTATCAGGCTGTTGCACAAGCCCAGTTCGTCTGCCTTGTACACATCCTGCGGGCGCATCTGGGTGAAGCGAACCGTCATGCCATGCCGCTGCGCCACCCGCATAAGACGATTCTGGCAAACTCCGGCTACGCCGCATTGGCTGAGGTCCGGGGCAAACACGGTTCTGCCGCGTATGGCAAGAATATTGCTCATGACCCCACTTATCACCCAACCAGCCTCATCCAGCAACAGGCCTTCGGCGATGTCGGGGTCCGACCACTCGCCGCGGGCAATCACATTTTCCAGCCGATTGAGATGTTTGATTCCCGCCAGTCTGGGTTGGTGCCCGAGCCTGATCGAACACCAGCGCGCCCTTATTCCTTCAACCGCATAGCTGGCCGGGTAATTGGCTAACGGATAACTCTGGATGATGCGGGTGAGTTCCGTTGGGGTTGGAGGCGCGTAGCCGCGCAGTCCAGTCCCACGAGTCAGAGTGAGCTTGATGACGCTACCCCGTCCCTGCGCGACTTCAATGCATTCTGCCAGCAGCAGGTCTTGTTGTGGACAAACCAGGCCCAGCGCTTTGGCATCGGTTGACAGTTTTGTGTAGTGCTCGGGCCACCAGGCTATTCGCCCTGCCGTGGAACGCATGGTGCGAAACACGCCGTCGCCATATTGCAGGCCGCGGTCGGTCACCGGGATTTGGTCCCGTGATTCTCCGTTTACAAGTATCAAACTATCAGTCAGTTATGGTCGTTTTTTAATGTTTTGATTAAACCGATGGCCTTTGCCCGGGTTTCTTCAAGTTCGCGCAGAGAATCGGAG
>JBAWGM010000056.1:0-12883 GCA_049592895.1 Thiobacillaceae bacterium
CGTGCGGAGTAGGCCAGATTGATGGGGGCCTCAAAGCCGGGCACCAGGCGCTTGTAGGAGTTGGTGCCAGGGTTGGTGATGGCATTCAAGGACTTTGCGTGCTTGATGACACCGCCGATGTAGTAGAGGGCGAACTCGGACAGGCCGGCATAGCCGTTGCCCGCGAACAGGTTCTTGCCGCCTTTCCAGATCGACTGGTGCACGTGCATGCCTGACCCGTTGTCGCCAACGATGGGTTTGGGCATAAAAGTGGCGGTCTTGCCGTAGGCATGGGCCACGTTGTGCACCACGTATTTCAGAATCTGGGTCCAGTCGGCGCGGCGCACCAGGGTATTGAACTTCGTGCCGATTTCGCATTGGCCGGCGGTCGCCACTTCGTGATGATGCACTTCGACTTCGACGCCCATCTCTTCCATGGCCAGGCACATGGCGGAACGGATATCCTGCAGTGAATCGACCGGCGGGACCGGAAAGTAGCCACCTTTGACCTTGGGGCGATGACCGATGTTTCCGGCTTCGGTCTGCTCGCCGGAGGACCACGCCGCTTCTTCCGAGACAATCTTTACGCCGCTGCCGGACATGTCATCATGCCAAGTCACGGAATCGAAGATAAAAAACTCGGGCTCCGGACCAAAATAGGCAGCGTCGCCCAGCCCAGTGGACTTGAGATAGGCTTCGCCGCGCTTGGCAATCGAACGCGGGTCGCGGTCGTAACCCTTGCCGGTATCCGGCTCGATGACATCGCAGGACAGGATCAGGGTGGGTTCATCCATGAAAGGATCGATGTTGGCGGTGTCCGGGTCCGGCATCAGCAGCATGTCGGATGCCTGGATGCCCTTCCAGCCGGCAATTGAAGAGCCGTCAAAGGCATGGCCGTCGGTAAACTTGTCCTCGCCAAAGGCCTTGACCGGCACGGAAACGTGCTGCTCCTTTCCGCGAGTGTCAGTAAAACGAAAATCGACGAACTTGACGTCGTTTTCCTTGATCATTTTAAATACGTCGGCTGCCGCCATATGAATCTCCCTAATTGAAGGACTGAAAATATGCAAAAAAGATACGCGAAACCGGAAAAAGCAGATTATGTGCCACCCCGGCTTGTGAGCCAACGGATTGTGCCATAAGGTCTTGGGCCGCCGCCATGAAATCTAGGCGGCACTATACAGGTGCATCGGATTCCAATATCGCCCCACAATAGTGCAATTGCGCTGATCTGGGCGCGACTTATACTGAAACAATGGAATACTCAAGATGCCTTGGGCATTGTCGCCGTCGAATGGATTGCCGACGCCAGTCCAAGGCGGTGTCTTCCAAAGCGGAGAGCGCATCGGAGCAAGCAATGGATCATGGATTTCCCTGCGGCCATTCCCAGGATATATAGCTCTGGATATATAGGTTCAAGATTCACAAACTTATCTATCGTGACATCGTTCAAGATCTATTTGCCGCATAAATAACCGGAGAACAAGAATGGGGCACCTTACCGAGATTCTTAACCTCGCCCAGCGTCGTGCCAAAGAGGTCAAGCTTGCGTATGAGGGCATTTTGCTACCCCACGAAGCGATGGAATTGCTGGAAATGGCGCCCGGCGCAAGACTCGTGGATGTGCGCAGCCGCGCGGAACTGGATCTGGTGGGAATTATCCCTGAGGCGATTCATGTGGAATTCAGACATTTTCCAGGCTGGGCACTTAATCCGCACTTTCTCACGCAACTCAGGCAACTGACGGACCCGGAAACCCTAACCATGTTCATTTGCCGCAACGGGGCTCGCTCTCATCAGGCAGCCTTGGCCGCCAGCGAAGCGGGGTGGCACGATAGCTACAACATCGCAGAAGGATTTGAAGGGGATTTCAACAAAGTCACCAACCGCCGAAATGAAATCAACGGCTGGAAGGTGCGCGGACTGCCCTGGCTGCAAGTGCCTTAGGACGTGTCAAGCTTCGACTGGGTTAAAATGGCGCAAACACTTTGACGCGCCATGACCGACCATTACGCTGTCGTGGGTCACCCCATTGCCCACTCCAAATCCCCGCTGATTCACACTGAATTTGCCCGTCAAACCGGTCAGGACCTGACCTACAGCCAACTGCTGGCGCCTCTCGATGGTTTTGCCGAAGTCGTTGCAGCCTTCCAAGCAGGGGGAGGGGCCGGCCTGAACGTGACCGTACCCTTCAAGGAACAGGCGTTTGACCTTGCCACCCGCAGGACCCTCCGGGCACAGGCAGCCGGAGCGGTGAACACATTTAAATTCGAAGCCAACGAAATCCTCGGAGACAACACCGACGGCGCAGGACTGGCGCAGGATCTGACGCACAATCTAGGTGTACCGATCAGCGGGAAACAGATTCTCCTCATAGGTGCCGGCGGCGCGGCGCGGGGCGTGATCGGCCCCCTGTTGCAGGAAGAGCCGACGGCTCTGGTCCTGGTCAACCGTACATCGGAAAAAGCGCAACAGCTTGCCCGGCAATTCGATTTGCGACTCAGCGCCTGCGGTTACGGTGACCTGAGTGAGCAGCGCTTCGACATTGTCATCAACGCTACGTCCGCCAGCCTGACAGGACACATACCCGAGTTGCCGACTACCATATTTGCCTCCGGCGCCCTGGCCTACGACATGATGTACGGAACGGAAACCGCTTTCATGGCCTGGGCAAGAATCCACGGCGCCCATCGTGTCGCCGATGGGCTGGGCATGCTGGTTGAACAGGCGGCCGAGTCTTTCCATCTGTGGCGCGGTATCCGTCCGGATACCGGCACGGTTATCACCCGGCTTTCCCATTAATGATTCGCGCGTCATTGCGCATTGCCCGCAGTGGGGCCTTGCTTTTGCTCGGCCTGTTCTTCGTCTACCAGCTTTGGGTGCTCGCGCATGTGCTGTGGTGGGCCGACCACCCTCCCTCTTCCAGCGCTTTCATGAAAGCCGGTCTTGCCCGACTGCAAGCGAGCGACCCCAACGCGGAACTCCGCCACAAATGGGTGCCTTACGACAGGATTTCCATCCACCTGAAGCGCGCGATCGTTGCAGCCGAGGACAGCCGCTTCCTCGACCATGAAGGCTTCGACTGGGAAGGGATACAAACCGCAGCGGAAAAGAACCTCAAGAAGGGCCGCGTCGTTGCAGGCGGTTCCACCATCAGCCAGCAACTGGCCAAGAATCTTTTTCTGTCCGGGCAAAGAAGTATTCTTCGCAAAGGCGAGGAAGCCATCATTACGCTGATGATTGAAACCGTCATGCGCAAGCGGCGAATCCTGGAGATCTATCTCAACATCATCGAATGGGGTGATGGCATCTACGGGGCCGATGCCGCCGCCCGCCGTTACTTCAGAACGTCTGCAAGCAATCTAAATCCGGACCAGGCTGCGGCACTGGCAGCCATGGTGCCCAATCCGCGCTGGTTTGAAGACCATCGCGCATCGCGCAAGTACCAGCACCGCGTGGCAGTCATCGCAGCCCGGATGCGCTATGCCCAAGTGCCTCGCTGAGCCGCACTTCAACAATTTAGCGCTTGCCGGGCCGTAGGGTCGGATGAAACTCACCCGCAGGTTAAAATCCCGGCCAGATGCAGCAACCCATGACAGAAGAATTCGTCGCCCCCCACCAAAGCCAGGATGGTCTGGAAGAACATCTGGAGCAGGTGCAGGGGCTGCTCGCCCGCCAGAAGCTGGTTGAGGGACTGGTCCACCGGCAGGGCGGCCCACGCCAGGACCTGGTGGAAAACCTGGTGCACAAACAAAACCTGGCCGAGTTGCAGAAGAAGCTGGAAGAGCTCCATCCGGCGGATGTGGCCTACATACTCGAAGCGCTTCCCATGCAGGAACGCCTGCAGGTGTGGGAATTGGTCAAGGCCGAACGGGATGGCGAAATCCTGCTGGAAGCCTCCGATGCGGTGCGCGAATCTCTTATCGCACGCATGGACAACCAGGAACTGCTGGCCGCCGCCGGCACCCTGGACACGGACGAGATCGCCGACCTCGCGCCGGACCTGCCCAAGGATGTCATCCAGGAACTGCTCACCTCTCTGGACGCGCAAAAACGCAGTCATCTGCAATCTGCGCTTTCCTATCCGGAAGACAAGGTCGGCGCCCTGATGGATTTCGAGATGGTCACCATACGTGCGGATGTCACACTGGAAGTGGCATTGCGCTACCTGCGGCGCCTGGGTGAACTACCAGATCAACTGGACAAGCTGTTCGTGGTCGAACGGGACGAAAAGCTTATCGGCGTGTTGCCGATAAAGCGCTTGCTCACCAGCGATCCGGACGCCACCGTGGCTGCGATCATGGCCGAGGATGCGGTCAGTTTTCAGCCGGAAGACGATGCCCACGATGCCGCCCAGGCCTTTGAACGATATGACCTGGTGATGGCGCCGGTGGTGGACAGTTCCGGCAGGCTGCTCGGCCGTTTGACCGTGGATGCAGTGGTCGACTATATCCGCCAGTCCTCCGAAGCAGACATGCTGTCGATGGCAGGCCTGAAGGAAGAGGAAGATATCTACGCGACCGTATGGAAAGCGGCCAAGAATCGCTGGACCTGGCTCGCCATCAACCTGTGCACGGCGCTGCTGGCCTCCCGGGTGGTGGGAGCTTTCGAAGGCTCCATCTCAAGGCTTGCGGCCCTGGCGGCCTTGATGCCCATCGTTGCCGGAATGGGCGGCAATTCCGGCAACCAGACCTCCACCCTGGTGGTGCGTGGCTTGGCCCTGGGACTGATCAACCGGGACAATGCCAGACGCCTGCTGGGAAAGGAATTGGGAATCTCCCTGCTTAATGGTTCGATGTGGGGCGCCATCATGGGTCTGATCACCTATCTGCTTTACCGCAATACATCCTTGAGCATGGTCATGGCTGCGGCCATGTTGCTCAACCAGGTGGTGGCCGCACTCGCAGGCTACTTCGCCCCCGCCGTCATTCACCGGTTGGGCCGCGATCCCGCCTATGGCAGCGCTGTGCTGCTCACCTTCATCACCGACAGCATGGGATTTTTCATCTTCCTCGGACTCGCCACCCTCATCGTACTGTGACTCCCTCCACCAGCTTTCTCAGCAGCCAGACCAGCCGCATCCTGTACTTGCGCCTGTTGACCTATGTACGACCGTATTGGCGCAGGCTGGCGGGCGCGCTGCTCGGTTTGGCGGTGGCCGCAGCCACGGAACCCGCCTTGTCCGCCCTGTTCAAGCCCTTGCTGGACGGCAGTTTCATCCAGAAGGACCGGACCCTGATCTGGCTTGCCCCGCTGACCCTGATCGGCCTTTTCTTTGTCCGCGGCGTGGCCAGCTATGTTTCCGATTACGGCATGAACTGGGTCGGCCAGCGCGTGGTGATGGACTTGCGCGAGGCCATGTTCGCCAAGCTCATGTCCCTGCCGGTGTCCAGCCTGGAAGACCAGACCAGCGGCAACATCGTCGCCAACATTGCCTTCAATGTGAGCCAGGTCACCCAATCAGCCACCAATGTTCTGACCCTGCTGGCGCGGGATTGTCTCGCCATCGTCGGGCTCATTGCCTGGCTGCTGTGGATCAACTGGCGGCTAACCATGATCATCGTGCTGGTGGCCCCCCTGACGGCCTGGCTGATTCGCAACCTTAGCCAACGGCTGCGCCATTTGTCGCGCGAGTCGCAGCGCAATCTGGGGGAGCTCGCCAGCCTGCTCGAAGACAATCTGAGCGGCTTCAAGGTGGTGCGCATTTTTGGCGGGCAGCCGCAGGAATCCCGTCGCTTTCATCACGCCGCGGACGATGCCCGCCGCTTCTTCGTCAAGCGCGTGTCGTTGGCAGCAACCTATGATCCCTTGATACAACTGCTGGCTGCGCTGGCCGTGGCGATCATTATTGCCGTCGCCATCTGGCAGGCTACCCAGGATCAGACCACCGTGGGCGGCTTCGTCTCTTATCTGGTGGCAGTGCTCATGCTGTTCGGTCCGGTCAAGCGGCTGACCTCGATCAACGACCAGTTGCAGCGCGGTCTCGCAGCGGCGGAAATGATATTCGGCATGCTGGATGAGCCAGGTGAACGAGACAGTGGAACAAGGACTCTGGGCAGGGCGCGTGGCGAAATTGAATTCCGCAAGGTAGGCCTGCGCTACGTCGATACCCATCGGCCCGCCCTGGATGGCATAACGCTGCATGTCCTCCCTGGCGAAACCCTGGCTCTGGTCGGCGCCTCCGGTAGCGGCAAGACCTCTCTGGTCAACCTGCTGCCGCGTTTCCGCGACCCGGATGAGGGTGACATCCTGCTTGACGGCATTCCGCTTACCGAGCTGAAGCTGCAGGACTTGCGCGCCCAGATCGCGCTGGTCTCGCAGGAGGTGATCCTGTTCAACGACAGCCTGCGTGCAAACATCGCCTACGGCAGTCAGCATGACAAGACCGACGACGTAATCGTCGCCGCCGCCCGCGCCGCGCATGCTTGGGAATTCATTGAAACGCTGCCGCAGGGCCTGGAAACCCAGGTGGGCGAACGCGGCATGAAACTTTCAGGTGGACAACGCCAGCGCATCGCGATAGCCCGTGCGCTGCTCAAGGACGCGCCTATCCTGATCCTGGACGAAGCCACGTCCGCGCTCGATACCGAATCCGAGCGCCACGTCCAAGCAGCACTGGAAACCTTGATGCAGGGCCGCACCACCCTGGTAATCGCGCACCGGCTATCCACCATCGAACAGGCCGACCGCATCGTGGTGCTGGACCAGGGGAAGATCGTGGAACAGGGCAGCCACGCCGAACTGCTGGCCAAAGACGGCACCTACGCGCGCCTGCACCGCCTGCAGTTCAGGGAGCCGACGGCATGAGTTACCCGGTCAAGCCGCCGCGCTCGCTGCTCTCGGCAGCAGGCCGCGCGATCGGCGATTACGCCATGATCGAGGAAGGGGACCGGGTGTTGCTTGGTCTGTCCGGCGGCAAGGATTCGCTTGCGCTGCTGCATGTGCTGCTGCAGTTGCAGAAGAAAGCGCCGGTCAAGTTCGAACTCGCCGCCTGCACCGTCGATCCGCAGTCCGATCAATTCGACCCTTCGCCGCTAAAGGCATACATGGCAGGGCTGGGCGTGGAGTATTTCTTCGAGTCGCAGCCCATTGTGGCCGAGGCGCAGAAAACTCTGACCCGCGACACGGATTCTTTCTGCGCTTACTGTTCGCGCATGCGCCGCGGTATTCTCTATCGCGCGGCACGCCAAAACGGCTACAACGTGCTCGCTCTTGCACAGCATCTGGACGATCTGGCAGAAACCCACATGTTGTCGATGTTTTTCGGCGGAAGGCTGCGCACCATGCAGGCCCATTACCGCATCGATGCCGGCGACCTGCGCGTCATCCGCCCGTTTGTCTATGTACGCGAACGCCAGACCCGCGCGTTTGCCGAGTCCGCGGGCTTGCCGGTCATCTTTGAAAACTGCCCGGCCTGCTTTGCCAAACCGCAGCAGCGCTATGCGATGAAGCAAATGCTGGCAGAGCAGGAGAAGCTGCACCCTAAATTGTTTGCCAGCCTGCTCACCGCAATGAAACCCCTGATGGGAGATTTCCAATCCGCAATCGACTCGGACTTTATTCCTGAGTAACATTGTCCGGATTTATAAACTTCTGATTTCAAAACAAGATGGAAAAACCACAAATCTCCTCCTTCATGCCCGGCAAGCGCATCCTCATGGGGCCTGGACCCTCCGACGTGCCGCAGCGCGTACTGGACGCCATGGCGCGACCCACGCTGGGTCACCTCGACCCGGAGTTCCAGGACATGATGGAGCAGATGAAGACCCTGCTCCGTTATGCCTTCCAGACCACCCATGAACTGACCATGCCGGTGTCCGCCCCCGGCTCCGCGGGCATGGAAATGTGCTTTGTCAATCTGGTGGAGCCAGGCGATACAGTCATCGTCTGCCGCAACGGCGTGTTCGGTGGACGCATGGTGGAAAACGTCAAACGCTGCGGCGCCACGCCGGTCATCGTGGATGATGGCTGGGGCAAGCCCGTGGACCCGGCCAAAGTGGAAGACGCCTTCAAGGCTCATTCGAATGCCAAGCTGCTGGCTTTCGTCCATGCGGAAACCTCGACTGGCGCACAGAGCGATGCGGCAACCCTGGCGCAGGTCGCAAAGAAATATGGCGCGCTGACCATATTGGATTGCGTGACCTCGCTCGCCGGGACCCCGGTGCTGATAGACGAATGGGGCATTGATGCGGCCTATTCGGGCAGCCAGAAATGCCTGTCCTGCACGCCAGGCCTTTCCCCGGTCACCTTCAGTCCCGCCGCAGTGGCGCGGGTAAAATCGCGCACGACCGCGGTACAAAGCTGGTTTCTCGACTTGAACCTCGTGCTGGGATACTGGGGAAGCGCGGGCAAGCGCACCTATCACCACACCGCGCCAGTTAACCCGCTGTACGGTTTGCACGAAGCTTTGGTCATACTGGCAGAGGAAGGCATAGAGAATAGCTGGGCGCGCCACCGGACCCACCATGAGCAGCTCAAGACCGGGTTCGAGGCCATGGGTCTGAAGTTCGTGGTGGATGAACCTTATCGCCTGCCCCAACTGAACAGCGTGTGGATTCCTGAAGGCGTGGACGATGCAACAGTGCGGGCGAGGCTGCTAAAGGAATTCGGCCTGGAAATCGGCGCCGGGCTGGGCGAATTTGCCGGCAAGGTCTGGCGTTTTGGCCTGATGGGCTATTCCAGCCGGATCGAAAATATCGACACCTGCCTGAGCGCCCTCGGCCGGGTCATGCACAGATAAATCAGCGCCTGACTGACCGGATTTCGGCCAGAGGAACTCACATCCCAAGCCTGGATTTGGCGGCGCCGCTGTCGAGCACCCGCCGCGCGCGGTCTGCCCCCGCCGCCAAGCTGTCCGCCTTGCCCAGCCCCCACAGGACCAGTCCACTGCCCATGACCAAGGCATCGTAAGTCGCACCCTTCTCTCCACGCAACGCAGCCAGTCCGGCTTCGGCCGCAGCCTGGGCCATAGTCGTCGCATCGAAGGCAGGCTTCTCTTCCTCAGTCTCCGCACCTTCCTTGTGCCCGGGCAAGAGCGGCGCGCGTACCTCCTGGCTGATGCCGGCCTGGGCAGCATTGAAATCCCACTGCACTTCCGCGCCATGGTCGCGGTACACAAACATGCGCGCATCCTGACGCAAAGAGGGAATCACCCCGCCTTCGACGCCACGCACGATGAGCGCCGAATCGAAGCCCGCTTCACGAGCCAGCAGCGCATAGATGCGCGGATAGGGCTTGTGCACGAAGCCGGTCACGAAATGATTCCTGGCCCGGCCCCTGACCGGCATGGCCTGGGTTTCGGCGGTGGTGATGGCCTGACGCTTGACCATGAGCTTGCGCAGATCCTTCAGCGCATGCAGACGCGGCGCATATTGGGCCTGGTCGCAATAAGCCCAGCCGTGCTCGCTCAAGCGGGCGGCGGCCTGGCCCGGCGTCAGGTCCACGTGCAGGCCCAGGGCCTTGTAAACCAGCCGATAGGTGATGCCATATTTCGGGCCGATGCTTTCCATGCCAATGCTGATCGTGGCCAACCCGCAAGCCGCCAACACCGCGGGCAAGAATGGCGACGCAGGCAGGGTCCGGTTGTAACCGTCGAACGGATCGGACAGGGTCAGGACTTCATCAACCGGCGCGGCCACGCTTTCGGTCACGTCCATCAAGGCCTGCTGGACGCCGATGACTTCCTCGTCCGTCTCGCGCTTCATGCGCAGCGCGATGAGGAAGATCCCGGCTTGAACTGGGTCGACTTCTTGGTCCAGCACGGCGCGCACGCCACGGCGCGCCTCCTCGCGCGAGATGCTCTTCGACAGCTCCGGGCCGGTCGCTACCCGCTGGATGATGCTGTGCATCAGCGCCTTGGGATCCAGGGTCGCAACTTCGTTCATGATTCTTCCTTGTCGATGCCGACCAGTACGGCATCGCCCTCGACTTTCACTGAATACACCTGAATCGGCGTATCCGCGGGTTCATCCATGGGTGCGCCGGTGCGCAGGGAAAAACGGCTGCCATGATAGGAGCACTTGATGGTGTAGCCCCGGATGCAGCCTAGTGATAGCGGCACATCTTCGTGCGAACAGCGGTCCGCCACCGCAAAGATTTCCCCGTCGACCGAGGTGAGGACAATGGGATGGCCGTCAATTCTGACCTTGAGAATGCCGGAAGCCGGAACCTCGGCCACCGAAGCCGCAGGGATGAAGACTCGCACGATAGGGACCATCCGTTCAATTAGGAATTGATTATATAGGCGGGCAGGCCTGGGCTCCACCCTGTGGGGCACAGGCTTACTGCGGCTGATTTCGCATGTGATCGGCCAGCCCGGCAACCGCTTCCCACAACTTGTCGCGGAAGGGACCGGGATGAATCTGCTCATCGACCGCCTGGCGCATGCACATCAGCCACTGGTCCCGTTCCGTCGCACCGATGGAAAACGGCAAGTGGCGCGCGCGCAGAAAGGGATGGCCGAAACGCTCGACATAGTGCTGCGGCCCGCCGAGCCAACCGGACAAAAACCAGTAGAGCTTGTCGCGTGAGCCGGACAGATCCTCAGGATGGAGCTTGCGGATGGCATAGGCTTCCGGCAACTCATCCATGAGATCGTAGAAGCGATCCACCAATCGACGCACTCCGGCGTCGCCGCCCACCACGTCGTAGGGTGTCTGGGGTATTTCGCTCACAGGCCCACCTCCGTTACCCGGTCGCGAATACCGGCCGGCAGCGCGTCGGTGGCAGGCCTGTTTCGCTCCCGCTCCGATCCCCGCAAGCGGGGCCCCTCTCCGCTGCTCACAGACCCAGCCGCTGCCAGACTTCCATGGTCGGCCGGGCATTGTTCAGGGTGTAGAAATGCAGGCCTGGCGCGCCGCCCGCCAAGAGCTTCTCGCACAGCGCCGTGACGATGTCAGCGCCGAATGCCCGAATCGCCTCCGCGTCGTCGCCGTAGCCTTCCATGCGCTTGCGGATCCAGCGCGGAATGTCCGCGCCGCAGGCATCGGAAAACCGTGCCAGAGTGGAGAAATTGGAAATCGGCATGATGCCGGGCACGACGGGGATAGTCGATCCGAGCGCACGCACCTCTTCGACAAAGCGAAAGTAGGCATCGGCGGTGAAGAAATACTGGGTGATGGCCGCATTTGCGCCTGCGTTCGCCTTGCGCACGAAGGCTTCCAGGTCGGCCTGCGCGTTCCTGGCCTGGGGGTGGACTTCCGGATAGGCCGCCACCTCGATGTTGAACCAATCGCCGGTTTCCAGGCGGATAAATTCCACCAGTTCATTGGCATAGCGGAACTCACCCGGGTCAGCCATGCCGGAAGGAAGATCGCCGCGCAGCGCCACCATGTGGCGGATCCCGCTGGCTTTGTAGGTGTTGAGGATCTCGCGGATGTTTTCCCGGGTCGAGCCGATGCACGACAAGTGTGGCGCCGCCTCGCTGCCGGACTGCTGGATCTCCAACACGGTTTCCAGCGTCCGGTCGCGCGTCGAGCCGCCCGCGCCAAAAGTTACGGAGAAGAACTTCGGCTTCAGCCTTGCCAGTTTCTCCCGCGTCGCGCGCAGCTTTTCCACCCCTTCCGGGGTCTTGGGTGGGAAGAACTCGAAGCTGTAGGTACGCGGGGGCACGCTTCAACCTCTTTTATTGGGGATGAGCGCGGACAGCGCCCAGGCGATCAGGCCGTAGAGGATTGCGCCGATGAGTGCCGAGACGAATCCCCGCACCTCGAAGCCGGGTAGCAGCGCGCTGGCCAGCCAGAATAGCAGGCCGTTCAGCACCAGATAGAAAAATCCGAGCGTCAGCAACGTGATCGGCAGCGTGATGAGCGTCAGCACCGGCCGCACCAGCGTGTTGATGAGGCCGAGCATCAGCGCGGCGGCAAGTGCCGCGCCGAAGCCCGATACCCGTATGTGCGCAGGCAGCAGATACGTCACCGCCAACAGGGCGACAGCATTCAGAATCCACAGCAGCAGCAGACGCATGACGCGCTCCTTTCAAAGTTGGCCGGGCAGGCGATCATGCTACGAGCACGGAGCAGCCTCGGTTATGCCAGGACCATGGTCTCCACGCAATCAATAACGGTAATGTTCTGCCTTGTACGGCCCGTTCCTGGGCACGCCGATATAGTCGGCTTGCTGTTGTGTCAGTTCGGTCAATTGCGCATTGAGCTTTTTCAATTGCAAACGCGCGACCTTTTCATCCAGATGCTTAGGCAGCGTGTAGACCCCAACCGGATACTTGCCGGTCTGGGTGTAGAGCTCTATCTGGGCCAGAGTCTGGTTGGCAAAGGACGACGACATCACATAGCTCGGGTGCCCGGTGGCACAACCCAGATTCACCAGCCGCCCTTTGGCCAGCAGGATGATCCTTTTCCCGTCCGGAAAAATCACGTGATCGACCTGCGGCTTGATTTCCTCCCACTGGTACTTCTCAATGCCGGCCACATCGATTTCATTGTCGAAGTGGCCAATGTTGCAGACGATGGCCTGGTCCTTCATTTTCGCCATGTGGTCGTGAGTGATCACATGGAAATTGCCGGTGGCCGTGACAAAGATGTCGGCCTTGTCCGCAGCGTAATCCATGGTCACGACGCGATACCCTTCCATAGCGGCCTGCAGCGCGCAGATGGGATCGATCTCGGTTATCCACACCTGGGCTGAAAGCGCACGCAAGGCTTGCGCGCTGCCCTTGCCCACGTCCCCGTAGCCGGCAACCAACGCAACCTTGCCCGCCACCATCACATCGGTAGCGCGCTTGATGCCATCGACCAGCGATTCGCGACAGCCATACAGATTGTCGAACTTGGACTTGGTCACCGAATCATTGACGTTGATCGCGGGGAACTTCAACTCGCCACGCTCGTGCATCTGGTACAAACGGTGTACGCCGGTCGTGGTCTCCTCGGTCACGCCCTTGATTTGC
>JBAWGM010000057.1:0-11401 GCA_049592895.1 Thiobacillaceae bacterium
CGATGATGAGGGTGCGCTCGAACTGGCCGGTGGCGTTGGCGTTGATGCGGAAGTAAGTACTCAATTCCATCGGACAGCGCACGCCTTTTGGCACGTAGACGAAGGAGCCGTCGGAAAACACCGCGGAGTTGAGGCTGGCGAAATAGTTATCGGTCGGCGGCACAACCGAACCGAGATATTGTTTCACCAGGTCTGGATGTTCGCGTACCGCCTCGGAGAACGAGCAAAAGATGATCCCCAGCTTGCCCAGCTTGTCCTTGAAGGTGGTGGCGACCGAGACCGAGTCGAACACGGCGTCCACCGCCACGCCGGCCAGCATCTCGCGTTCTTCCAGCGGGATGCCTAGCTTGTCGTAGGTGCGCAATAGCTCGGGGTCGACTTCTTCCAGGCTCTTCGGTGCGCCCTTGCGTTTCGGCGCGGAAAAATAACTGAAATCCTGATAGTCGATGGCCGGGTGATGCACGCTGGCCCAGTGGGGCTCTTTCTGCGTGATCCAGTGCCGATAAGCGGCGAGCCGCCATTCCAGCATGAATTCCGGCTCGCCCTTGCGTGCCGAGATCATTCGGACAACCTCCTCGGACAGGCCCTTGGGGAACGTGTCCGCTTCGATGTCGGTGACGAAGCCCCAGCGGTACTCGCGGTCCACTGCTTCCTGAAGGGCAAGATTTTCGGCCATATTCAATCTCCAATAGTCAACGTGCAGGCATTCTGCGTTGTGCTCAACTCACGCGCATCCTGCGCAAGGGTGCCTGCATCCCCCCCACTTGGGCCAAGCTCACATCGGCCAGGGCGCCGACCACCACGTGGTTGATGGCTGACCAGTTGCGCCGCATGTCACAACTGCTCTCGATGCTGCAGGTCCCTGGTGAGGAAATGCATTCGGTCAGCCCCGGCGGCCCTTCGATCGCCGTAATCACATCGGCCAGCGATATGGTTGCCGGACTGCGCGCCAACAGATAGCCGCCCTTCCCGCCGCGCACTGAGGTGAGCAATTGACCCCGCGCCAGAAGTTTCAGCAGCTTGGCCACGGTCGGCTGGGGAACGTCCAGCGTTGCGGCGAGCCTTGCCGCCGAAAACGCTGCGTCCGGCTGTGTGGCCATGCGGCACATAAGCACGGTGGCGTAGTCTGATAGCTTGGATAAACGCAGCATCTGCAACTCAATATCTATACAAGACCGAATCAGTACCATATTAGTTCAGAATCGCGGCGAATAGAAGCTCGGTTGCCTGCGGACCCGGAAATAAGCCGGATTTGGCGGCCTGTATCAGTGTCCTTCGGCCAGAAGTGCGCGGATTTCCTGCTCGGTCCGCGCGTAGGCCCCTTCGCCAAAATGGCTGTAGCAAACCTGACCGGACGGGTCGACAAGGTAAAGTGCAGGCCAATAGCGGTTGCCCCAGCGGTTCCAGATGGCGTAATCCTTGTCCATCACCACCGGGTGCAGGATGCGGTGCTCAAGCAGATAGTTCTTAAGTCGTTTGGGGTCGGCCTCATAGGCGAATTCCGGGGTGTGCACCCCGACGATCACCAGGCCCTGTCGCCCGTAGCGCTCGTGCCACTGATTAATGTACGGTTCCACGTTGCGACAGTTGGAACAGCCCAGGGTCCAGAATTCCACCAGCACCGCCTTGCCTCGCAGCCCGGCCAGATCGAGCGGCGCAGAGTTGAACCACGGGCCGGTGCCGGAAACGTCCCGCGCGGGCATGCAGCTTTGTGCCAAGACACGGCCGGGAATCAGGGCGGCCACGCTGGCCATGAGGAAACTGCGGCGGGTGATCATTGCGTTTCTCCGTTCAATCGTGAGGAAATCGGCGTGAACCACAAAGGACATGGAGATCGAGGAACGTCTATTGGGCACGCGGTTGCACGGGCCTTTCCTGTTGTCTCCTTTGTGGTTATGAGTCGCATGTCAGCGGGACCACCTTACAGGCGAGGGGTAAAATTCAGGTTGTTTGACCCCTTGGTGGGCCTCCCGTGAACCTCACCCGCCTGCTTCAATCCCAGGGTTTTGGCACCCGCCGGGCCTGCCGAGGCCTGATCGCCGCGGGCCGCGTTGCTGTCTCGGGCGCCCTCATCGTGGATTCCGAGAGCGACGTCAACACCGACGGGCTGAGTTTTTCGGTCGACGGAGACGTTTGGCAGTACCGCAGCAAGGTCTACGTGATGCTCAACAAGCCCGCAGGCTATGAATGCTCGCGCCAGCCCAAACACCATCCCGGTGTGCTGAGTCTGCTGCCTCTTCCCTTGGTCGAGCGGGGCGTGCAGCCCGTGGGCCGGCTGGATGAGGACACCACGGGCCTGCTGCTGCTTACCGATGACGGCGACTTTATCCACGCCCTGAGTTCTGGGAAGAAAAAGGTGCCCAAGGTCTATCGCGTAACCACCAAGCATTTGATCACCGACGAGCAGATTGCCGCGCTCTTGAGCGGCGTATTGCTGAATGACGAGTCGGCCCCGATTGCCGCCGCGGCAGCGCAAAGGCTGGATGAACGTTGCCTGCGACTGACCGTCACCGGGGGCAAATACCATCAGGTCAAACGCATGGTGGCGGCCAGCGGCAATCGGGTGGAGGCCTTGCACCGGGAGTCGGTGGGCCGGTATGACTTGCCCGTGGAACTGGCGCCCGGGCAGTGGCGCTGGCTCGATGAGCCCTGATGTGCGGGGATCGGATTCGTGGCAACCTCAGATCCTTGTCAACCTGCTGGCGTCAGAGCCGCTTCGAGCACGCGTTCGGTGACGGGTAGCGGCAGGGCAGCGTCGAGGGGGCAGCGCTGACGCAAATGGTCGATGTCGGATTGATGAATCGGCTCGTAGAGGACGATGATGCGGGTGTGCGGCAGGCGGGACTTGAGCGCCAGGACGGATTCCAGATTGCTCACCCGGTCGTGAAAGTAACGCTTGTAAAAATCCGCCACAATGACATCAGGCGTGAATTCCCGCAGGCGGGCCTGGGCCCGGCGCGCGGAAAATTCCGTGATGACTTCATAGCCCAGTCGTTCATACAGGGGCCGGAAGTCTGGATAGCCGCCCAGCTCAATCAACGACAACAGCGACTTGGTGGGAGCATTGCTCACCACACCAAGCGTCGACTCAGGCCGCCCTGGCTTTGCGGGCCGGTTTCTTTGCCGGACCTTTTGCAGCCTTGGCCCCAAGCAGGACCAGCGCTTCGTCCAGCGTGACGGATTCCGGCTCCTGGGACTTGGGTACGGTGGCGTTTACCTTGCCATGCTTCACGTACCATCCATAGCGGCCGTTCAGCAACTGTACCGGCTTGCCGTCGTCGGGGTGCTTGCCGAGGGTTTTGCCATCGCTGCTGCCCGCGGTGCTGCCGCGCGGCGCCCGTTCCATATCCAGCACCTCCACTGCGCGCTGCAGGGAGATGGTGTAGACGTCGTCGTCCTTGGGGATGGATTTGAACTTGCCGTCATATAGCAGGTAAGGCCCGAAGCGGCCGGTGTTGGCGACAATGGGCAGACCCGTCTGCGGGTGGTGACCCACTTCTCGCGGCAAGGAGAGCAATTTCAGTGCAGTGGCGAGATCGGCCTGATCCGCTGCGACCTCCTTGGGCCAGGAGGCACGGCGCGGCTTGAGTTTCTTGTCCTCCGGCGTTTCGCCGATCTGCACGTACAGGCCATAGCGCCCATTGAGCAGCAAGACATTCTGGCCGCTCTGCGGGTCCAGGCCGAGAATGGTGGGACCCTCCTCGATGCCGGACAGCGGCCGGGTGTAGTCGCACTTGGGATAGGCGGTGCAGCCGATGAACAGGCCTTTCTTGCTCGCCTGCATGTTGAGCGGGCTGCCACATTTTGGGCAGACCTCATCGGGGATCGGGCAGCCACGGTCCACGTCCTGCTTTTGCAACAGGGTATCGTTGAAATCCTTCCAGAAGTCGCCCATCAAGCGGGTCCACACGCGCTTGCCATTGGACACGTCGTCGAGCTTGTCCTCCAGATTGGCAGTAAAGTCGTAATCCACATAGTGGGTGAAATGGCGGGTGAGAAAACAGTTCACCAGCCGGCCGATGGGGGTGGGCGTGAAGCGCTTCTTGTCCAGCACCACGTATTCCCGGTCCTGCAGGGTGGAGATGATGCTGGCATAGGTGGAGGGCCGCCCGATGCCGTATTCCTCCAGGGTTTTTACCAGGCTGGCCTCGGTAAATCGCGGCGGCGGCTGGGTGAAATGCTGTTCGCCGTAGAGCCTGTCCACTGGCAAGTCCTGGCCCTCCTTGAGCGGCGGCAGCCTGGCTTCTTCCTCGTTGTCCTCATCCTCCTGGTAGACGGCAAGGAAGCCGGGGAAGGCCAGGGTTTGACCGGTGGCGCGGAAGATGCCCTCGCCCACCGCAATATCGGCCGCCACGGTGTCGAACTGGGCGGGCGTCATCTGCGAGGCTACGGCACGCTTCCAGATCAATTCATAGAGCCGCAGTTGGTCGTGCGACAAATGGTCCTTGAGTGACTGGGGCCGGTGCTGGACCGAAGTGGGACGGATGGCTTCATGCGCCTCCTGGGCATTCTTGGTCTTGGCTTGGTAATGCTGGGCGGATGACGGCAGGTAGTCGGCGTCGAAGTGCTTGCCAACATAGGCGCGGATGTCGGCGATGGCTTCGTTGGCCAGGTTGACCGAGTCGGTCCGCATGTAGGTAATGAGACCGACCGCGCCGCCGCCGATATCGATGCCTTCATACAACTGCTGCGCGGTGCGCATCACCCGGTCAGTGGTCATGCCCAGTTGCCGCACCGCGGCCTGTTGCAGGGTGGAGGTGGTAAAAGGCGGCGGCGGGTGGCGGGCGCGGCGCTTCTTCTCCACGCTGAGCACGCGGGCAGGCTGGTCGGCGAGGACCTTGAGTACCTCGCTCTGGGAGGTTTCGTTTTCGATCGAGAATTGCTGCAGCTTTTCGCCCTTGAACTGCACCAGTCGGGCACTGAAGCTTTGCTTGGCCTGGTGGCTGTCCAGGTGCAGGGTCCAGTATTCGCGCGCCTGGAATTTCTCGATTTCATCCTCGCGCTCCACGATCATGCGCAAGGCTGGCGACTGTACCCGGCCCGCGGACAGGCCGGGGCTTATTTTCTTCCACAGCAGCGGCGAGAGATTGAAGCCCACCAGGTAATCGAGCGCACGCCGCGCCTGCTGGGCGTTGACCAGGTCCATGGAAACCTCGCGCGGATGGGCGACGGCCTCCCGGACTGCGCTCTGGGTGATTTCATAGAACACGATGCGTTTGAGTTTGCCGGTCTTAAGCAGCTTGCGCTCGCCGAGGATTTCCGCGATGTGCCAGGAGATGGCTTCGCCTTCCCGGTCCGGGTCGGTGGCGAGCAGGATTTCATCGGCCTTCTTGGCCGCCTTGCAGATCGCCTCGACGTGCTTCGAGTTGCGCTCGATCAGCCGGTATTTCATTGCGAAGTGATTGGCCGGATCGACCGCGCCGGTCTTGGGTTCCAGGTCGCGGACGTGGCCGTAGGAGGCGAGGATATCGAAATCCTCGCCCAGGTATTTCTTCAAGGTCTTGCACTTGGAAGGCGATTCGACGATGACCAGCTTGCTCATTCAGGGCGTACCGGCCTAGTGCAATGGGTATTCGGCGGGGTTGATCAGCAGGTCTTCGAGAAACGTGTAGTGCTCAATGAAGCCCCGGCTCCACAGCACGATGAGGGTCATCCAGCGCACATGATCAGGCTCGATTTCTTCGCCGCCAAGATGCAGCAGGCCATGAATCACCCACTCGCGCGACTCGGCATCCAGAATTTCGGCCTGTTCCAGGTAGCGCAGCGTGGACTGGCACTCGCTGTCGAGGCGCTCGGCTTCTTCCGGGGCATAGTGACGAAAGCCGGCTTCGGCCAGACGCGGATGACTGGGCGACACGCTCATGCGGGTAAACCAGTCCAGCGCGCGGGCAATTTCCTCTTCTTCAAAGCCGGCGGCGAACAGGCGTTGCTCAAGCGCATCGCGGTCTGGAGTCAGGTCCGCGTGGCGGTAACTTTCGTACAAATAGACAAGGATTTCAAACATAGATCAAGAAAGTTGTTGGTAACGCCCGCCCGGCAGCTGCGCAACGCGGCCCTCTAGTTCAAGCGTCAACAGCTTGGCCGAAAGCGTCTCCACCGTCAACCCGGTGATTGTTACCAGGGCCTCGAGGCTGACGGGATCATGCCCCATCGCGGCAAGCAGGCTATCCGGCGCGCCGGTTGGCGTACTGCCCGATGATGACATTTCGGGCCAGACCAACTCTTCCAGGACGTCGACAGCGGTTTCCACCAGTTTGGCCCCCTGTTTGATGAGTTGGTGACAGCCGCGTGACTGGGGAGAATGAATCGAGCCCGGAATGGCGAACACTTCGCGACCCTGGTCCAGTCCCAGACGAGCGGTGATGAGGGAACCGGAGTCGGGAGTGGCTTCGGCCACCAGCACCCCGCGGCAAAGACCGCTGATGAGGCGGTTGCGTTTGGGGAAATGCCCGGCCGCCGAGGGGCTGCCCAGGTTGAATTCCGACAGCAGCAGGCCCTTGTCGGCAATTTCATGTGCCAGCGCCTTGTTGCCGGCGGGGTAGACACGGTCGAGTCCGGTCCCGACCACTGCGACGGTGGAACCCTCGCCTCTTAGTCCGCCCCGGTGGGCGCTGGCATCTATTCCCAGGGCGAGGCCGCTGACAATGGTCAGGCCGGCGCCCGACAGGGCTTCGGCGAACGCTCCGGCATTGGCTATGCCCTGGGGCGTTGCATTGCGGGAGCCGACGATGGCGAGAGCGGGTCTGCCCAACAAGTCACGGCGGCCGCGGCCATAGAGCACCGGAGGCGGATCGGGAATCTCCCGCAGCAGAGATGGATAGTCGTCGTCTTCGAGCGTTAGCAGGAAATGCTGGGGCTTTTCCAGCCAGTTAAGGGTTTGCAGCAGCAGGTTGGAATCGGGCCCATTCTGGAGCGCTTCGGCCAGCCGGGATGGGAGAACTTGCCTTAGAGCGGTGGCCGGCGCGGCGGCGGCGGCATGAATCCCGCCAAAGTGTTCGAGCAGCTTGCGGATTGCGCCGTCGCCGATGCCGGGCACGAGACAGAACTTGAGCCAAGGCTCGGGCGACGAGCGATGGCTCAAGGCTTGGGCTCAGGGATTGCGGACCGTATCGAGCAAATGAACGGCGCGATCCGATTGCATGATGAGGGCATAGGCAACCCTGTCATACACCCGATAGACCATCAGCAGCCCGCTGCGGGCATCCGGCAGCTTGATGTCATTTTCGTCCGCGTTGTTGAGGCACGCGGACCGATAGACTCCCCTGCTGTCGGCGGGTTGATCATAAGTCACCTTGCCGTCTTTATTGAGACAGCGCACATCATTGGTTAGCCATGCGGTGTCCGGCGCACCCGCCTTGGTGGCCAGCCAGGTGATTCGTCCCTGCTCTTCCTTGGACAGTTTGACCGTATCGCCCGCCTGATAAATGGCCAGAACCTGACCTGGGTCGAGTCCATCCCGGGCGCCGCGATTAAGGACCACGGTTTGATAGCGGCCGGTATCCGATATTCCGCCGTAAGCGGAAATGATCCGACCCGTGACGCGCCGTTCGGGCGCGTGGGGCGCGTACTCGAAGGGTATATCGTCATTGGCGGGCAGCAGCTTGTCCCTGGGCAGGATTTCCCTAGCCGTGCTGGTAATCAGGATCTTTTGCGGGGCGCCCGGCAGCAGGGTCCGGGCATCACCCAGATATTCCACTTCATAGCCCAACAGTTCGCCCGTTTCCGGATCCTTCAAGGCTTTGCCCGGACGCAGGACGTTCCAGCGGGTGACATCGACAGGGCCGCCGGTGGCGTAAGCAGTGTCGCCCTTGGCCAGCACGATCCGATCTTCGTTGGTGCCCAGAATGAACGGCGCCCTGTCCATTTCGCCGGCCGGGACAACGCGCGGTTGGGAGAGGAAGGGATGAATGACGGAAACCGGAATGGTGGGGATGGCATTGGTTTCGATCGGGGTTTCCCGCGCGTGCGGCGAGAGCTTGACGGTTTCAATTCCATGTTCTGGGCCTGGCACCAGGGTCAAATGGGGCCGGCCGCCGGTGCGGTCAAGCACAATCAGGTCGCCCGGGTAGATCCAGTGCGGGTTCCTGATCTCCTCCTTGTTCATGTTCCAGATCTCAGGCCAGCGCCAGGGGCTCTTCAGGAAACGCCCCGATATGTCCCACAAGGTGTCGCCCTTGACGACGACATACTTGTCCGGCGCGTCTTTCCGCAATTGAAGTTCATCGGCTAGAGCAGGCAGGGCGAATGCCGTGAAAAAGGCGGCAGCGATCAGGAATTTGCGCATGGAGGAACCCTTTATTTAGACCTTGTCTAATTTGAGAATTATGGAATACTCTCAGTCATAACGGTTGAAATATCATCAGATTTAGCCCAACTTTCAACTTGCCGTGAAAGTTTGCACCTAACCTCTTATAGAAACAAGCTTTTATGGCCAAACTGTCCATCCTTCGCTACCCCGATGCGCGCCTGCACACAGTGGCTAAACCGGTACAGGCGGTTGATGCGCGTATCCAGAAGCTGGTGGACGATCTGGCGGAGACCATGTACGCCGCCCCCGGCATCGGCCTGGCCGCGACTCAGGTGGATGCTCACGAGCGAGTCATCGTCATCGATATTTCCGAGCAGCGTAATGACTTGCGGGTGCTAATCAATCCCGAAATCGTCGAAAAGAGCGGCGAGGTGGAATGGGAGGAGGGTTGTCTTTCGGTTCCAGGCATCTACGAGAAGGTGCATCGCGCGGAAAAGGTACGGGTCCGGGCTCTCGATCGGCAAGGCGAAGCGTGCGAGTTCGATGCGGAAGGACTTTTGGCCGTCTGCGTGCAGCATGAGATGGATCATCTGCTGGGCAAGGTATTTGTCCAGTACCTTTCCCGCCTCAAGCAGAACCGCATCCGGGTCAAGCTGCAGAAAGAAGCGCGCGAGCACAAAGCACCCAGCGACGGCCAGCACACCATACTCTGATGCGCGTTGTTTTCGCGGGCACCCCCGAGTTTGCCCGCCACGCGTTGTCTGCCATAGAACGGGCGGGCCACACGATCCCCCTGGTCCTGACCCAGCCGGATCGTCCTGCCGGCCGCGGAATGAAGTTGACGCGCAGCCCGGTAAAGCTCATGGCGCAGGCGCTTGGGATTTCCGTCTACCAGCCGGGAGACCTGCGCGACCCGGCGGCGCATGACCCGATTCGGGAAGCGCGGGCGGACGTGATGGTCGTGGCGGCGTATGGGCTGATCCTGCCCCAGACAGTGCTGGACGTTCCAAGCCTGGGCTGCCTCAACATTCACGCCTCACTCTTGCCGCGCTGGCGCGGGGCGGCGCCCGTCCAGCGGGCAATCGAGGCCGGGGACAAGCAAACCGGCATCTCCATCATGCGAATGGAAGCCGGGCTGGATACGGGACCGGTGCTGCTGACCGCATCCGTTCCAATAGCGGAAACCGACACCGCCGGCAGCTTGCATGACCGGCTGGCCGAAGTTGGGGCGCAGGCCATCCTCGAGGCGCTTGATCGGCTCGATGCGCTGACGCCCGTTGCGCAGCCCGCGGAGGGTGTGACCTATGCGGCCAAGGTGAACAAGGAAGCCGCCCGGCTGGACTGGTCCCTCCCCGCGGAAGTGCTGGCGCGCAAGGTGCGGGCGTTCAATCCGGCGCCCGGTGCCTGGACCGTCCTCAACGGCGAATCCCTCAAGATCTGGCAGGCTGTCGCAGTCGCCGGCAACGGACACGAAGGGAGGATGCTTGAGTCGAAGGCCGAAGGCCTTCTTGTGGCCTGCGGGTACGGCACGCTGCAAATTAGCGAGCTGCAGAAGGCTGGCGGCAGGCGCATGTCCGCTGCCGCGTTTCTGGCAGGGAATCCATTAAGCCCTGGCGAGAGCTTGGGCAGCTTGTGAGCGCGGCTCAATTGCAAGCTATTTCCGGGGAACGAAGAGCGGATCCTTCAGGCTCGAATAGTAGGCCGCAATGTCTTCCAGATCCTTGTCACTGTACGGCAGCACAAAAAACTGCATCATTGGATGAAAGCGGCGGCCGTAGCGGTAGGCCATCAGAGCGTCTAGAAGCCTGCGCTGATCCATACCCGCCAATTTGGTCATGCCACCCTGCAGTAGTGGAATTTCCCATGTCCCATCCAACCCGTGGCAGGCGGCACAGGCGATGGCTTTGTCCTTTCCCCGACGCTGTGTCACCCGCAGCCAGGGAAACTGTGCAAAAACCCGAGAGCAGGGCTGCGATGGCCAATACTGAACCTCTGTTCATGATTCAACCTCATTCAGACATACAGTTTCGAGAGAGCCTGTCCTGCCTTCCCGAGATCTCTTTATAGTCATCACTGGCCCCAGGCGTCGGCCAAAGAGCCCAAGCCGCACTCGGGCAGAATTTGGTACCAGGCCGATTGAATTTGGCGCAACAGATACCATCTAACAACTTGATTAACTCACGAATCCGGAGCGAAGAAATATGTTCGGCAACTGGCTGAAGACTTCCATTTTGATGGCCGGCATCGTGGCCTTGTTCGGTGCCGTGGGTCTGGTTCTGGGCGGCAAGAGCGGCATGTTGATCGCGCTGATCATAGGCGGGGCGATGAACCTGTTTGCGTACTGGAACTCGGACAAGATCGTGTTGCGCATGTATCAGGCACGCGAGGTGGATGCACAGACCGGTGACCGGTACTATGCGGTGGTGCAGGAACTGGCACACAATGCAGGGCTGCCCATGCCGCGGGTCTACATTATCGACGAGCCCCAGCCCAATGCATTTGCCACCGGGCGCAACCCGGAACATGCCGCGGTGGCCGCCACCACCGGCATCGTGCAATTACTGTCAGAGCGCGAACTGCGCGCCGTGATGGCGCATGAGCTGACCCACGTCAGAAACCGCGACACCCTGATTTCCACCCTTACCGCAACCGTGGCGGGGGCCATTTCGATGCTGGCTAACTTTGGCATGTTCTTCGGCGGCAGCGACCGGGATCGGGGCGGCAATCCGGTCATTGCGATCATCGTGTTGATTCTGGCGCCGATTGCCGCCATGCTGATCCAGTTGGCAATCTCGCGCAGCCGTGAGTTTGGTGCGGACGCGGGCGGCGCCGAAATTTCGGGCGACCCTGAAGCACTCGCCATGGGCCTGAGAAAGATTGAAGCCTATGCCAAAGGGCAGCCGATGCCCACGGCGGAAATGCATCCGGAAACCGCGCAAATGATGATCATCAACCCTTTGTCTGCCGGCGGTATCAAGGGGCTATTTTCTACCCACCCCTCGACCGAGGAGCGGGTATCGCGCCTGATGCAAATGGCGCGGGGCGCCTGATCAATCCACAAGCCATTGCGGCCGGCATTATCGCGGACACGCTGGCCGGCCGCACGCTCGCTCAGGCGCTGCAGGCAGCGCGGTTCGACCTGCTGGAGGGATC
>JBAWGM010000058.1:0-2288 GCA_049592895.1 Thiobacillaceae bacterium
GCGGGCTAACCGTTAAGAAAGAGACCGATGGGTCTGGACGGACAGAAGTAAATGGCGTTTAACCAAGAACTTGACCGCCTGCTCTGGCCGATGCACCACTGCCGACCAGCGCCACAGGCCGCTCACACAAGTATATCAGTCAGACAGAATCGTGTTTTTCCGGCTTCTCAAGTGACGGCTGTTGGCCGGAAGGGCGATGTCGCCAACGGCCGCTTAGTAGAACTACAGTTCGCAGAACATAGCTTTGCCGGGATGGCAGCTATGGAGAAAGCTGACTGGCTGAAATGGGTCGCTATGCAAAGCTAGTGCAGAGCGTTTTTAGTCTGGCGGACGCGGCGCACTGAGGGTGATGAGTGGCGATGTGCCGCCACCGCGGCCGGTAGACTAAAAATCGTGTTGTACTGAACCGCCGCGCCGATGGTGGCGCTATGGGGATTGATTCAAAGCGGCAGCGTCGAAGTGCGGGGCTTGCAGAGACAACGGACTTGGATCAGAAGACCGAGCATTGATTTTCTGGCTGGGAGTCGTAACCGGGACAGCCCGACCCTCGATTCGAGGGACAAACCAGCGGTAGAAGAGCGCATGACGTCAGCGCGTGCCCGCTCTGACAACAGGAAGGCCGCCCGCGAGGGGAATCGGGAAGCATTGAGCAGTGACAGTGTGTTGGAATTCATGAGTGATCGTGCGGCGGTCCGCGTGGCATGGCGCCCGGCAGGAAGATTTCGATGCAAACCATGTGACCACGACCGCACTGCGGACAGTCACGCAGCGACTTACCGGTGAGCTGCTCGTAGCGGTCGCGGTAGTCGGCAGAGGCATCGGGAAGTGTGATGACGGGAATGGGCTCGCCAAGCAACTGCCGGCAGCGGGCAAGTTTGACCGCGCGATGGCGGTTGGCCAGGAAGCCGTAGTGGCGAATCCGTTGGAACCCGCTCGGTAGAACATGCAGCAGGAAACGGCGCATGAACTCTTGCGCATCGAGCTGCATGACCTTCTGACGCGAGGCGTGGCGGTAGTCCTTCCAGCGGAAGCTGACCTTGCCATCCTCGAAGTCGATCAGACGATTATTGGAGATGGCCACTCGATGCGTGTAGCGGCCGAGATACTCAAGGACGTGCTGGGGACCGCCAAACGGTGGCTTGGCGTAAACCACCCACTCGGCTTGCCGGACGGGAGCCAGATACCGGGCGAAGGCGCCGGGAGCTTGGAGCGCTTCAAGCGCGTTGAAGAAACGTAGGCGCCCCGCGTCAAAGGCATCCTGCAACTGCGCCAGAAACAGCCGGCGAAAGAGCCGCGAGAGGACGCGCACTGGTAGAAAGAAACCCGGACGGCAGGAGGCCCAGCGCTCGCCGTCGGCACTCGGTCCGCCGCCGGGGACCACACAATGCAGATGCGGATGATGCTGCAGATTCTGGCCCCAGGTGTGCAAAATGGCGATGAAGCCGATCTCACCCCCCAGGTGCTTGGGATCGGCCGCGATCGTGCGCAAGGTCTCGGCGGTCGCGTGAAACAGGATCTCGTAGACCATGGCCTTGTTCTGGTAGGCGATCGCGGCGATCTCCTCGGGCAGAGTGAAGACCACGTGGAAATAGTCGACGGGAATGAGATCGGCCTGACGGTCTTCCAGCCATTGCGCGCGCACCAGGGACTGACACTTCGGACAGTGGCGATTGCGGCAGCTATTGAAGGCGATGCGCTGATGGCCGCAGGCGTCGCACTGCTCGACGTGTCCGCCGAGCGCGGCGGTGCGACAACGCTCGATCGCGCTCATGACACAACGCTGCCCACGGCTGAGGGCATCAGCGTGTTGCTGACGATAGGCAGGCCCGGCCTGGCGGAAGATGTCCGCCACCTCGAGCCCGGTGGGGCGCACCGCCTGCCTCAGAAATCAGGGGTGGAAATGGGTGTCGGTGGTGGCGGTTCAACCTTGGGTAACAAGTCGAAGGGACTGGTCGTGGCGCATACGGTGCTGGTGGCAACCTTTAGGTAGCGCGAGGTTGTGGCCAGGCTGCGGTGACCGAGCAGGAGCTGGATGGTGCGCACATCGGTACCCGATTCAAGCAGGTGGGTCGCAAACGCGTGACGCAAGGAGTGCGGAGTGATCGGCTTGGCAATTCCTGAAGCGCGGTGCGCTTTCTGGCAGGCCAGTTCAACGGCACCGCGGGTGATTGGCTGACCAGGCAGGTCGCCCGGAAATAGCCACAGGGTCGGACGGCTGGCTTTCCAGTAGATGCGCAACACATCGAGCAAGCGCGGCGAAAGCATCACATAGCGATCCTTCCGCCCTT
>JBAWGM010000059.1:0-1864 GCA_049592895.1 Thiobacillaceae bacterium
ACTTGCGAATCCGCCACATTGGCGGCGGTGGCCACCACCGAGTGGATCAGCTTGTTCTTGGAATCGACCCCTGTTGGCGCCGACCGAGAAGTGAGCCACGAATAGGGTTCTGCCGATCCTGAATTGAGCCGGGTGTTCAACCTATCCTGCTGAATTATTCAGCAGGAGTTCAGGAGTGATCACCATGGCCATGATTGGCAAAGTACGGCGGATGTTTCACCGCCAAAAGAAGTCGGTAAGAGAAATCTCGCGCATCACGAGTCTGTCGCGAAACACCATCCGGAAGTGGCTGGACACACCGCTGGAAGGCGAGCCGAAGTGCCGGCAGCGGCAGTTGCAGCCAGGCAAGCTGACGGCATTTCATGAGGCCTTGCAACAAGCCCTGAAGGCCGATGCCCATCGTCCGAAACGGGAGCGGCGCACGGCGCTGGCGCTGTACGCTCAGATCAAGATGGCTGGCTATGAAGGAGGCTACTCACGCGTCACCGACTTCATCCGCGCCTGGCGCGGCCAGGCGGTATTGACCAAGGCATTTGTGCCGCTGAACTTCGAACAGGGGGAAGCCTTCCAGTTCGACTGGAGTGAAGAAGGATTGGTGGTGGGCGGCATCTACTACCGCGTCCAGGTCTCGCACATGAAGTTCTGTGCCAGCCGGGCCTTCTGGCTGGTGGCCTACCCCAGCCAGGGTCATGAGATGCTGTTCGATGCCCATACCCGCTCCTTTGCGGCGCTGGGTGGAATCCCACGCCGGGGCATCTACGACAACATGAAGACGGCCGTGGACAAGGTCAAGAAAGGCAAGGGGCGGGTCGTCAACGCGCGCTTTGCCGTGATGTGTGCGCACTACCTGTTCGACGCGGACTTCTGCAATGTCGCCTCGGGCTGGGAGAAGGGCATCGTCGAGAAGAACGTGCAGGACAGCCGGCGCCGCATCTGGATTGATGCTGCCAAGGAGCGCTTCGGCTCGTTCGACGAACTCAACGCGTGGCTGGGAACTCGATGCCGGGCACAGTGGGAAGCGATTCGGCACCCCGATCACGACCAGTTCAATGTGGCCGAAATGCTGGAGCATGAGCAATCGCACTTGATGCCGATGCCCGAACCGTTCGATGGCTACGTCGAGAACCCGGCGCGGGTGTCCAGCACCTGCCTGGTGTCGGTGTCCCGCAACCGGTACTCAGTGCCGTGCGAGTTGGCCGGGCAGATGGTCAGCGCGCGGCTGTACCCGAACCGGGTGGTGGTGGTGGCAGGAGATGCCATCGTCGCCAGCCACCGGCGGCATAACGAGCGTGGCCAGACACGGTACGACTGGCAGCACTACATCCCGCTATTGCAGAGGAAGCCTGGTGCACTGCGTAACGGCGCGCCGTTTGCCGACATGCCTGAACCGCTGCAGCAGTTGCGCCATGCCTTGCTTCGTAATCCGGGCGGTGATCGCGTCATGGCGCAGGTGCTGGCGATGGTGCCGAGCGCCGGGCTGGATGCCGTCCTGGTGGCGGTCGAGCTTGCCCTGGAAGGCGGGCCGCCGTCAGGCCGGGTCAGTGTGGAGCATGTGATCAACGTGCTGAGCCGGTTGAATGCAGCGCCGGCAACGGAGAATGCGGAAACGGCCTTGCAGCTCTCTACGCCACCGCTGGCTGACCCCGCACGCTACGACAGCCTGCGTACGCAGGATCTCTCCGAGGAGATCGGCCATGCGTGACATCAACGTCGAACTCAAGCAGCTACGACTGCATGGCATGGCGGGGGCCTGGGTCGATCTGGTCGAACAAGGCACCCATGCGGGGTTGGACACCTCACGTTGGTTGATCGAGCATTTGCTGCAGGCCGAGACCACTGACCGCGCGATACGCTCGGTCAGCCA
>JBAWGM010000060.1:0-15494 GCA_049592895.1 Thiobacillaceae bacterium
CCCCAGGCGCGTCCGGTTTCCGCCGCCAGTTGCAGGCGGCGCATGCGCCGCTCATCGGGTGTCCTCAACCACGCCAACACGGCATCGCAGGCGCCCGAGCGCAGCGCCTGTTCTGCCGCCCACCAGGCATCGTCAGCCGATTGCGTCTGGGCCACCAGCAGCCGGTTCAAACCAAGACCGGCGGCCGCCAGCGCCGGCGCATAGGGCACATGGGGCGGCGCCACCCAGGCCAGCCACCCGCTGCCCTGAGAGAGGCGGGCCAGCGCCGGCAGCAGCAGATGCAGTTCACCGATTCCCTCGCGCTCGACAAGAATTTCGGTCAGAGCGCCGCGCGGCCAGCCGCCGCCCGGCAGCAGTTCATCCAACTCGGCGAAACCGGTCGGCACCGCATCCGTGGCCGCCTGCGCGCGCGCATCGCCGCGCCAGATGCCGGGGTGGCGCAGTACCGAATCGAGGGCAGTGTTCATAGCGCTTTGCCGTTGCGGATCACGCCCACCGCTATGCCCTCGATGACGAGTTCCTGGCGCCGCAGGTCCACTACGATGGGGGCAAAGTCGGAATTTTCCGGCAGCAGCTCCACGCTGTGACCACGTTTGTGGAGCCGCTTCACGGTGACTTCGTCATCCAGCCGCGCCACCACCACCTGGCCGGTGCGCGCTTCGGCACTGCGGTGAACCGCGAGCAGATCGCCGTCCAGGATGCCGGCATCTTTCATGCTCATGCCGCGCACCCTGAGCAGATAATCGGCGCGCGGCGCGAACAGCGTGGCGTCGATCTGGTAGCGTCCTTCGATATGTTCCTGGGCCAGGATCGGGCTGCCGGCTGCGACCCTTCCCACCACCGGCAGACCGCCGCCGCCGGCCAGACGGATGCCGCGCGAGGCGCCCGGCAGCAGGTCCAGCACGCCCTTCCTGGCCAGCACCTTGAGGTGCTCCTCGGCGGCATTGGCCGAGCGGAATCCGAGCTGGCGCGCAAGCTCGGCGCGGGTGGGCGGCATTCCGGTGGTTTCGATCCGTTCCCGGATCAGTTGCAGGATTTCCTGCTGGCGGGGGGTGAGGTCGCGCATGAGGCTTGCTCCAAGAGTACTGTATATTTATACAGTATCCGGGAAGCAACTTCAAGGCAGCCGACTATGGCGTGTTAGCCCCGATTTTGCGTCAGCGAGCTGTCAGCCCGTGTTCGCCTGGTCGGCCTCGACAAAAGGCACTGCGTGTTCCGGCGCCAGGGGCGGGCTCAGGTAATAGCCCTGGCCGGTGTCGCAGCCCAGTGTGCGCAGGAATTCATACTGTTCCCGTGTCTCAACGCCTTCTGCCACGACCTCCAGGCCCAGGCTGTGTCCCAGGGAGATGCTGGCCGCCGTGATTGCGGCATCGTTGACATCGTGAGGCAGGTCGCGAATGAAGGTGGCGTCGATTTTCAACACGTCCAGAGGAAAGCGCTTCAGGTAGGCGAGCGAGGAGTAGCCGGTGCCGAAATCGTCGACCGCAAGCCTCACCCCCAAAGCATCCAGGGCGTCCAAAATCTCTCCCGCCAGGTGCACGTCCTGCATGACGGTGGATTCGGTGATTTCTATCTCCAGCGCATCCGGACGCACACCCTCTTCCTTGAGCACCCGGGCGACCATGTCAATCAGATTGCGGTCAGAAAATTGGCGCGCCGAGACATTCACGGCGATGCGCGGCGGCATCCGGTGAGTGGTCTGGTAGGCGCGCCATTGGCTGCAGGCATTGCGCAACACCCATTCGCCCACCGGCAGGATAAGGCCGGTCTCTTCCAGCAGCGGGATAAACTCGTCCGGCGGGATCAGATCCTCGTGCCCTGGACGCTGCCAGCGCAGCAGCGCCTCGCATGCGGTGATGTGGCCCGTAAGCAAGTGGAACTGCGGCTGGTAGTGGATCTTGAACTCGTTCCGCGCCAAAGCCTGGCGCAGCGCAGTTTCCGTGTCCAGCAATTCCTTGCTGCGGGCGTTCATGTCTGGGGCGTAGAACTGGTACTGGCTGCGGCCCTTGGCTTTGGTCCGGAACAGCGCCGTATCGGCGTTCTTGATCAGCGTTTCCTCGTCCTCGCCATCGCCCGGGTAGATCGCGATCCCGGCGCTGAAAGTAATGAAGACATCGCGTTGTCCGATCCGGAACGGCGCCTCGAATGCATTGCGCAGCTTGTTCATGACCACCAGTATGTGCTCAACACTGCCCATGTCCCCGCCCAGCACCACGAACTCGTCGCCACCGTAGCGGGCCACGGTATCGTTGGGCCGCAGGCAGCCTGTCAGGCGCCGGCCCACTTCCTTGAGCAGGCTGTCTCCAGCAGGGTGGCCCAGGCTGTCGTTGACCCGTTTGAAGTTGTCCAGGTCGAGAAATATCAGCGCGAGCAGCCGTCCCTGGCGGCTGACGCGGCTGATCTCCGCGCCCAGCCGGTCTCCCAGCAAAGTGCGGTTGGGTAGGCCGGTCAGGATGTCGTGGGTGGCCTGGTGGCGCAACTCCGCTTCGTGCCGCTTGCGCTCAGTGATATCGCGGGCGATGGTGGAATAGAATTCAATCCTGCCATCGTTGCCCCGGTGCGCCAGTACGACCTGGGAAACAGGAACTTCCTGGCCCAGCATGCCGTGCAGGGTGTTCTCCCCTACCCAGACGCCATCTGCGGCGGCGCGCGGCAAGGCCTCCTGCAACAGGCGTTGGATGCCCTGCTCCGAATGGCAGTCGGCCAGGGGCATCCCGGCAATGTCGTTTTCCGCGCTGCGGCCCAGCAGACGGCGCCCGGCCTGGTTGAGGTAGAGCAGCTTCCCGTCCGCGTCCGCAGTGGCGACAAAGTCGGTGGTGGCCTCTAGTATGGCAACCAGTCGCGCGCGCGCCTCTTCGGCGTGCATCCGATCCGTGACGTTGCGCCCGGTGGAAACGAAATGAGTGATCTGGCCGCCATCCTCGGTCAGCGGCGTAATGGTCTTTTCCTCGTAGAATAAAGTGCCGTTCTTGTGCCGATTCACCATGGTGCCTCGGAACACCGCGCCGGCCAGCAGGGTGGCCCACATGCGCTGGAAGTATCCGGCGTCATGCCGATCCGATTTGACCAGGGCCGGGGTTTGGCCGACCACTTCATCGGCCGTATAGCCGCTCAATTGTTCGAAGGCGGGGTTGACATACTCTATGCGACCTTGCGCATCGGTGATGAACACGCTGTCGGCGCTTTGCGTCACCGCCAGGGAAAGCTGGCGCAATTCCTTCTCGGCCATGCGCCGCTCGCGCCGCCCGCGGGCATCCTCCAGCTCGCGCCGCACCGCGGGAGCCAGGCGGGAAAGATTGTGCTTCATCACGTAGTCCTGGGCGCCGCCCTTCATGGAGGCAACTGCTGCATCCTCACCGATGGTGCCGGAAACGAAGATGAAAGGCAGGTCGGGATCGTGGCGCCGGGTAATCTCCAGCGCGAGGTCGCCGCTGAAGTGGGGCATGCTGTAGTCCGAGAACACGATATCCCAGGGTTCCTGATTGAGGGCCGCTTCCATGTCTTCCCTGTTGTCGACCCGGCCCCAGTGCAGGCGGAAGCCCTCCCGCGCAAGCCGGCTGGACAGCAGCAGGGCATCGTCCTCAGAATCTTCGACGATCAGGGCATTGAGCGGAGTATAGGTATTCTCAATCTGCATAGAATCCGCTCGTCATTCCCGGGCTGGCTGATTAAGCAGCAACCAGTACATCCCAAGCTGGCCGGCCGCATGCATGAAGGCGTCGAAGTCCACCGGCTTGCGCACATAGCTGTTGGCGCCAAGGCTGTAACCTTTCAATCTATCCTCCTCCTCGTTTGAGGAGGTGAGCAGCACCACAGGCAACAGCCGGGTGCGATCGTCGGCGCGGATGCGGCGCAGCACTTCCAGGCCGTCGATCTTGGGCAGCTTCAGGTCCAGCAGCACCACCGCCGGCAGGTCCTCGGCGTCCCTGCCAGCATGGGAACCGGTGCAGAACAGGTAGTCCAGGGCCTCCACGCCATTGCGCGCCACGTACACCTTGTTGCCGATCTTGTTGTTCTCCAGGGCGTGCAAGGTCAGGGCCTCGTCGTCGGGATTGTCCTCCACCAGAAGGATGGTCTTTTCTTTCATGCTTCACTCCGGTTTCAGGGTGAAAAAGAATGTCGCCCCGCGATCAACCGCGCCTTCCGCCCAGATGCGGCCGCCATGCTTGTGAATGATGCGCTGCACCGTGGCGAGACCTATGCCGGTGCCGGGAAACTCGCTCGCGTCGTGCAGGCGCTGGAATGCGCCAAACAGCTTGTCGACATAGGCCATGTCAAAGCCGGCGCCGTTGTCCTTCACATAATAGACCGGCACGCCGTTCTGCAAGTTCATGCCGAATTCGATGCGGCCCTGGACGCGCTGACCGGTGAATTTCCACGCATTGCCGAGCAGGTTTTCCAGGGCGATGCCCACCAGCTTTGCATCGCCCCATGCGGTCAGGCCGGGGGCGACGACGCAGGTTACTTGTCGTTCCGGTTCGCGCGTCTTCAATGCTGCAGCCAGGTCGGCTGCCAGGGCGGAGAGGTCCACGTCGCGGAACTGGAGCTCGGCGCGGCTCACGCGCGCAAGCTTGAGCAGGTCATCAATCAGCAAGCCCATGCGCTGGGCGGACCGGCGCACTCGCTCCAACCGGTCGCGCCCCTGCACATCGAGCTGGCTGGCGTGTTCATCGATCAGGATGCGGCTGAAACCGTCGATGGCCCGCAGCGGCGCGCGCAGGTCATGCGAAACCGAGTAGCTGAACGCCTCCAGTTCCTGATTGGTGACGGCCAGTTCCGTATTGCGCCGCGCCAGGTGCTCGTTCAGTTCGCGAATTCGGTGCTCAGCCTGGCGCTGCGCGGTGATGTCGCGGATGTCACCGAAAACCAGCAACTCCGTGCCGGTCTGGATAGGACTCAGACTGATGGATACCGGAAAGTCGCTGCCATCCTTGCGCCGGCCGCATAGTTCCTGTCCCTCGCCCATGGGCCGCACCCGGGGCGCGACCGCATAATCACGACGATGATTGGCATGGCCCTCGCGGAACCGGTCCGGTATCAGCAACTCCACCGGCTGCCCGATCAATTCCTCGCGGCTGTATCCGAACAAGGTTTCGGTTTGGCTGTTCACCAGCACGATCCGCCCAAGGGTATCGACGATCACAACGCCGTCGGGAGCGGACTCCACCAGGCTGCGGAACAGCGCCTCGCTGGGTTGGAGCGTTTCCGGCATGCGCAGCAGCTCTTCTTGCCCCGGATCCTGCTTTGCCGCTATCGCGGCATGTGGATTTTCCATATCAGCCCTGTGTCGTTGGGTCGGCAACAACTCCTGCTGCTGCCGACGGCGGGAAATTGCCGTCCAAGCTGGGATAGCCATTTCCTGAGCGTCTTTGTCAGGCATAGTCCTACCGCGCCGAGGCTGATGTCAAGCCATCGTTCTCCGAACCTTGGCAAGCGGGGCGCCCGTCGCACACGTTGAGCGGGTTCAGCCAATCAGGGCCACCGCCTTGATTTGCGCCCAGACGGCATGGCCAGGGCGCAGGTCGAGGGCAGCGGCGGAACGCTTGGTCAGGCGCGCCACCAGGGGTGATGCGCCCAGCTTGAGCTTGACCAGCACCAGAGCCGGATGGGCGTCGTCGGCAATCTCCACCACGTTCGCGGGCAAGGTGTTGAGGATGCTGGTGCCGGTCTGTCTTTCCAGAGCCAGGCTCACATCCCGCGCCAGCACACGCACCCGCACAGGGTGTCCCATCGGAAAGCCGGCATCGCGCACCCAGAACTGGCCGCCAGCGAAATCAGCGCGCGCCAGATGCCAGGTAGCGTCGCGTTCTGCGACAACCGCATCGAGCACCACCCCGGTGTCCTCTCCCAAGCGGATGGGGAGATCCAGACGGGACAGGATTTCGGTGATCGGTCCGCTGGCCACAACCCGCCCCGCCTCAACCGCGACCAGGTGATCCGCCAGGCGCGCAACTTCGTCGGGCGCGTGGCTGACATAGAGCAGCGGGATTTCCAACTCGTCGTGCAGGCGTTGCAGATAAGGCAGGATCTCCTGCTTTCGATCCAGATCCAGGGCAGCCAGGGGTTCATCCATGAGCATCAGGCGCGGGCTCACCGCCAGGGCGCGGGCAATCGCTACGCGCTGCCGTTCACCACCGGAGAGCCGTTCTGGCAGGCGCTCCAACAGGGGCCCGATGCCCAACAGCTCGACGGCGTAATCCAGCGATACCCGCCGATCCTTCACTTTCAGCCGCTTGAGGCCGTATTCCAGATTGCGCCGGACAGATAGGTGGGGGAAAAGGCTGCTCTCCTGGAAAACGTAACCCAGAGGGCGTATCCAGGTTGGGAGAAAACATCCGGCCACGTCATCCTGCCAAACTTCTCCTGCCACCGAAAGAAATCCCCACGACTGCTCCAGTCCAGCGACACAGCGAAGCAAGGCAGTCTTGCCGGAGCCCGAGTGGCCGAACAAGGCGGTAATGCCGTGCCCGGGCAACTCCAAATCCACGTTCAGTGCGAAACCGGGCCAATCCAGGCGAAAGCGGGCTTGAATGCAAGCAGGCGTCATCGCCTTCTGCCTTCGGGTCTTGGCGTATAGAGCACCAGCAACACGATGAAGGAGAAGAGCAGCATGCCCGCCGACAACCAGTGTGCCTGAGTGTATTCAAGCGCCTCCACGTGATCGTAGATCTGCACCGAAACCACACGTGTTTTGCCCGGTATGTTTCCGCCTATCATGAGCACGACGCCAAATTCACCCACTGTATGGGCAAAGCCCAGCACTGTGGCAGTCAAATAACCGGGCCGCGCAAGGGGTAGCACCACGGAGAAAAAGCTGTCCAGGGGCGATGCGCGCAGCGTAGCCGCCGCCTCCAGCGGACGATCGCCGATGGCCTCAAATGCATTCTGCAAGGGCTGTACCACGAAGGGCATCGAATAGAACACCGATGCCACCACCAGGCCACGGAAGGTGAAAGGCAGCACCCCCAACCCGAGCGACTGCGTCAAGTGCCCTACTGGACCATTGGGCCCCATGACCACCAACAGGTAGAAACCAATGACCGTTGGCGGCAGCACGAGAGGCAGCGCGACCACTGCACGCACCGGCGCTTTCCACACTGACAGGGTCCTGGCCAGCCACCAGGCGATAGGTGTGCCCACAAGGAGCAGCAGCACGGTGGTGACCGTGGCCAACTCGAAGGTCAGGTGGATCGCCCCCCAGTCAGTGTCGCTCAGCACGATACGGGCTTAATCATGGCAGTCATGAGAAGTGATGATAGCCCGCGCTTGGTTATGTTTCCGAATTTGATTCAGCACTGCAATCAAATTGATGTTCAATGAGGAAAGAACTCAAATGCCTGTGACCTGACCACAGACGTCCCTCGCACTAACATCAGGTGCCAAACTCATGCGTGAGTCCAGTGTCTTCAGATTGAAGTGGCATCAACCGTCGCTATTCAGCGATAATGCTCCGAACTCAGCAAGCCGCCTTGGGACTTGATGGCTTCATCCCTGCACCACCTATGTGACCTGATCGGCATCTTGCCCGAGTACCACGATATCTGGGGCAATCATCACCCAACTTCGGATGAAACGCGGCGCGCCATTCTTGGCGCGATGGGGATTGCCGCGGGAACTGAGGCGGAGGTCGAGACCGCGCTGCAAAGACAGCAAGCCAATCGATGGAAGCACAGATTGGCGACGGTGCAAGTGGAAAAGGTGGATACCCCGATCAGGCTAAGCCTTCACCTGCCGGAACGCCTTGCCACCGGAAACTTCCATTTGCGGCTGATGCTGGAAAGCGGCGCCGTACAGAAGCATTCCTTCATACCCGACCATCTGCAGCGCATCGACAGCACGCTCCTGGATGGCGAGCCGTGGCATGCTTATCGTGTGGAGTTGCCTCCCATAGCCGAACCGGGTTATCACTCTCTGGAACTGAGCGCGCATGGCGAGACGGTCGGCACGTCCCTGATCATCTATCCCGGCCGCGGTTTTCAACCCGAACACTTGAAGCAGGGAAAGCGCATTTGGGGACTGTCGGTCCAGCTTTATGGCGTGCGCTCTGCGCGCAACTGGGGAATGGGCGACTTCACCGATCTTCTGCACCTGGTGGAATGGGCCGCCCGCAATGGTGCCAGCACGGTGGGAATCAATCCGCTGCACGCCCTGTTCCCCGACAATCCGGGCCATACCAGCCCCTACAGCCCTTCCAGCCGCGAGTATCTGAATGTGTTGTATCTGGATGTAGAAGCCGTGGCAGAGTTTGCAGAATGTGAGACGGCCCGCAAGCAGGTGGCTCAACCGGCGTTTCAGGCAAGACTGCAAAGCCTGCGCGCTGCCTCACTGGTGGACTATGCGAGCGTGACCGAGCTCAAATTCCAGGTTCTGGAACTGCTCTATGAACAATTCCACCGCCAGCACCTGGCGAGAAATAGCGTGCGGGCTCGCGCCTTTAGAGCCTACCAGGCTGAGGGCGGCGCAGAGCTGCGTGAATTTGCCCTGTATCAGGCCCTTCAGGAAGACTTGCACAAACGCAGTGGTCAGTTCCTGGGCTGGCCGGAATGGCCTGAGGCTTTGCGCAGCCCGGAATCAGCCGAAGTTGTGGCTTTCGCCGCTGCGCACCAGGAACGCATAGAATTTTTCCAGTACCTGCAATGGCAGGCCGAACTGCAGTTGGGCGCAGCCGGAATGCGTTGCCGTGAACTGGGTCTGGCCGTGGGCTTGTATCAGGATCTGGCCGTCGGGGTGGAACGCGGCGGGGCGGAAACCTGGATACGCAAACATCTGTATGCCCTGGATGCCCGGATCGGTTGCCCGCCCGACGACTTCAATCCCCTGGGCCAGGATTGGGGGTTGCCGCCCTGGGTACCGGAACGTCTGCGGGAAGAAGGCTATGCACCCTATATTTCCATGCTGCGCGCCAACATGCGGATTGCCGGCGCACTGCGGGTCGATCATGTCATGGGCCTACTGCGTCTGTACTGGGTGCCGCCCGGGATGACAGGCGACCGGGGCGCCTATGTTTCCTACCCTTTCCGCGATCTGCTCGGAATTCTGGTTCTCGAAAGCCAGCGCAACCAGTGCCTCATCGTGGGTGAGGACCTCGGCACCGTGCCCCCAGAGGTTAGGGAGGCAATGCATGATTTCGGCCTGCTTTCTTATCGCCTGTTCTACTTCGAGCGCAACTGGGACAATGGCAACTTCCTGCCGCCGTCGGCGTATCCTGGGCAAGCGCTGGTCGCGGTTTCCACCCACGACCTAGCCACCCTGACCGGGTTTTGGTCGGGCGCGGATCTGGACTTGCGCATTGCACTGAACCTCTACACAAGCCCAGAACAGCGCAGTGCCCAGAGCAAAGGTCGGGAGCAGGACCGGGCCCGGCTGTTGAGCGCCTTGCAGAGTGAAGGCCTGTTGCCGCAAGGCCTGAGAGCAGACAGCGGTTCTCACCCCGAAATGAGTCCTGCCCTTATCCGGGCTGTTCACCAGTATATTGCCCGCAGCCCCGCCCAGATTGCCCTGGTCCAAGCGGAAGACCTTTTGGGGGAACGCGAGCAGGCCAATCTACCCGGCACAACCACTCAGTATCCCAGTTGGCAGCGCAAGCTCTCACTCAATTTGGAGCACTGGCAGGAGAGCGTCGACATTTCCGACCTGGTTCACGCGGTCATGAGAGAACGGGATTAGGCGGCCTGTCAGACTCCCGACTGGTCTCTCACGCAGAGCGATCTGGGTCTTGTGATTATCTCGGCCGGGCCACTCTTCAAGAACTGTTGGCAACTTGGCCCGCGGTCCGTGCTCCTTGAGTGACGTCCTTATTCCCCGTGAAGCGCTCTACAAGGAGAGGCAGCACACTGCGCCCATTGATCTGGCAGAATATTGCCGGGCTCCCGTTTAGGTATTTGCTTCTTATGACGATAATCTGATGAGGTGCCTATCAAACCGACTGACGGCAATGTGCGGATATTCAGCTTTGCCTGTCGAGCCCGCCAGTCCGTTTCTTTGGAACCCAACATAAGCAGAAGGCTGGCTAGCCGAGTCAGTTGGAACGGAGACGTAAAATGGATCTGTCAGAAGCCATGAAGGTGCATGCGGAATGGAAAATCAGATTTCGGAACGCCATCACCAACAAGAACACCATGGATGTTGCGAGTATCTCGGCAGACAACTGCTGCGAACTGGGAAAGTGGCTACACGGGGAATCCAAGCTCAAGTTTGGAGGGCTCAAGAGCTATGCAGATTGTGTCGCAAGGCATGCCCTGTTTCACCAGGAAGCGGGCAAGGTGGCGGAAACGATTAACGCAAACAAATTCGACGAGGCAACAGCCATGCTGGGGCCCAATACACCGTTCTTCATCGCTTCCAATGGCGTCATCGTGGCGATCGGCGCCCTCAAGAAAGAGACTGGCATCTGAGTGTGTAACTCTTCATTTCGCGCCAGCGTGATATTGAGGCTTACCACTTTGTGACGATCCTGCCGGATACCTCCGTCATATCAGAACTGGCGAAATCACTTCCACAGCTCACCACCCAACCCCCTGTGCCGCAAAGGCCGCGAGGATGAATAATGGGATCTGAGGCGAGCGTGTTTCAGCACGTGGCCTCGCAGCGGATCGTGTGAAGCAACGCTTGCCTAGTCTCGCTTGTAGATATCCTCGAAGCGCACGATATCATCCTCGCCCAAATAGGGCCCGGACTGGACTTCGATCAAGTGCAGCGGGAGCTTGCCCGGATTTTCCAGCCTATGCCTGCCGCCCAGTGGAATAAAGGTGGACTGGTTCTCGGTTAAGAGCTTCTCTTCTGCATCGCAAGTCACCTTGGCCGTGCCTGACACGACCACCCAGTGCTCCGCCCGGTGATGATGCATTTGCAGCGAGAGTTTCTCACCTGGTTTCACCATGATCCGTTTCACCTGGAAACGCTCGCCCTCGTCTATGCCCTCATACCAGCCCCAGGGACGGAATACCTTGGTGTGGGTCAGATGTTCGTAGCGATTTCCCCGTTTCAGCCGGTCCACGATGCGCTTCACGTCCTGGACCTGATCCATGCGAGCCACCAGCACGGCATCCGAGGTTTCCACGATCACAAGATCTTCCACTCCCAGGGCGGCAACCAGTCTGGACTCGGCACGGACAAAGTTGTTGCGCGCGCCATCCAGCAGCACGTCGCCGCGGATTACATTGCCGGCTTCATCCTTTTCCCCAACTTCCCACAACGCAGACCAGGCGCCGATATCATTCCAGCCGATATCCGCGGGAACCATTGCGGCTTTCCGGGTATGCTCCATCACCGCATAATCGATGGAGTCCGCAGGGCAGGACGCAAAACTTTCCCGGTCCAGCCGGATAAAATCCAGATCCACTTTCGCCCGCGCCAGCGCATTACGGCACGCTGCCAGGATTTCCGGCCGGCAGGCTTCAAGTTCGGCCAAGTAGTCCCCGGCCCGGAACAGGAACATCCCGCTATTCCAGTAGTAATCACCGCTCGCAATATAGGATACAGCCGTGGCCTGATCGGGTTTTTCCACGAATGCAGCCACCGCATAGGCGCCTTCGATGCCCGCCAAACTGTCGCCGCGGCGTATATACCCGTAGCCAGTCTCGGGCGATCCAGCAACAATGCCGAAGGTGGCCAGATGATCTTCCAAGGCAACACTGGCGGCGGTTTGAACAGCCCGGTGAAACGCCGCCACGTCGCTGATCAAGTGATCGGCCGGCAATACCAACATGAGGGCGTTCGCGTCCACTTGCTGCAACCTCAGTGCAGCCACGGCGACCGCGGGTGCGGTGTTGCGACCGACCGGCTCCAAAACGATTGCCGAAGGCACAATATCGATTTCCCGCAACTGCTCGGCGATCATGAAGCGATGCTCGTCATTGCAGATCATCAGCGGCGGCGCAAGTTCCGGCAGCCCGGCCAGGCGCAAGACCGTTTCCTGCAGCATGCTGTGCCGGGATGCCAAAGGCAGAAGTTGTTTGGGAAGGGCCTGCCGCGATAGCGGCCACAAGCGGGTGCCCGACCCGCCGGACAGAATCACGGGGTAGAGGGTGGCTGTCATCGTTGTTCTCGTGTTCAACATGTTCGCGTTATACAACAGTTCATGCCGACAGGCATAAATTCAGCGCGTGCGCCCAATGCGGAAGGCTTACACCAAAGCTGTGCAGCAGGCGGTCGCCGGACAGGATCGAATTCGCCGGACGTATGGCAGGCAGGGGATAGTCAGCAGTCTTGATTGCCGTCAGCCTGGCCACCTTTCCCGCCCTTGGCCTCAGGTCGTCGAAAATGGCTTGGGCAAAGCCATGCCAACTGGTATGTCCCTGGCAGGTCATATGATAGATGCCCGACAGTTCGCGCCGGTCTGCGGCGCTGGCGCCGGGCGATAACCATAGAGCGAGAACCTGGGCAGTGCCTTCCGCTATGAGCCGGGCCCAGGTGGGCGCCCCAACCTGGTCATCCACCACGCCAACGGTTTCCCGTTCGCGCGCCAGACGTTGCATGGTCAGTAAAAAATTATGCCCTCGCAGGCCATACACCCAGCTGCTGCGAAGGATCAAGTGCTCAGCGCCGCTCGCCCGAATGGCCAGTTCGCCATCGTACTTGGTCTGGCCGTAAACGCCCAAAGGGCGTGGGCTGTCCACCTCCGTGTACGCGCCAGGCTGCTTGCCGTCAAAGACGTAATCTGTGGAGAAATGCACCAGGGTGATCTTCAGGCGGGCCGCTTCCCTGGCCAGTACCGCAGCCGACTCTGCATTGATCGCCCGGGCGAGTTCCGGCTCGGACTCGGCCCGGTCAACTGCCGTGTAGGCCGCGGCATTGACAATAAGACTTGGGCGGAACTGCCGTATCGCCGCTGCGAGCCTCTGCGGCTGGGCCAGATCAATGACATTCCGGCCTGGTGCGACAACCTGCCCGAGGCTGGCCAGGGTGCGTCGCAACTCCCATCCCACCTGGCCAGTAGCCCCGGTAAGCAGGATGGTCCGCAAGGACGCATCACGCATAAACTTCTGCCCGTCCCAATGGCAGACCCTGGCGGTCCTTGTCCGAAAGCAGCGGTTGGCTTGCAGGCCAGGCGATATTCAGATCGGGGTCATTCCATAGCAGGGTACGCTCGTGTTCAGGCGCGTAGTATTCGGTAGTCTTATAGAGGAATTCAGCCGCCTCCGAGAGCACGTAGAACCCATGGGCAAAACCCGGTGGAATCCAGGCCATATACATATCTTCTGCCGACAACACCATCCCGGTCCAATGGCCGAAGCTGGGTGAATGCCTGCGCAAATCCACTGCCACGTCATACACCTCTCCGGCAATCACCCGCACCAGCTTGCCCTGGGGCCGCTGGATCTGGTAATGCAGGCCCCGCAGCACCCCTTTGGCCGAACGAGAGTGATTGTCCTGGACAAATTCGGCGTCGATCCCCAGGGTGGAGAGGGTTTTCCGGTTGTAACTTTCCAGAAAAAATCCACGCGCATCCTTGAACACTCTGGGCTCCAGGACAAAGACCTCTGGGAGGGACGTGGGAATCTTCCGCATCAGAAGATTCGCTCGTTTAGCAACGCCAGCAGGTAGTGCCCATAGGCGTTCTTTGCCAGGGGTTGGGCCAGTCTTTCCAGTTGAACTGCATCGATGAAGCCTTGGCGCAAGGCGATTTCTTCCGGACAGGCGATTTTCAAGCCCTGGCGTTTCTCGATGGTCTGAATATAGAGCGAAGCTTCCAGCAGGGACTCGTGGGTCCCCGTGTCGAGCCAGGCATGTCCTCTGCCCATGACCTGCACATCAAGTTCGCCCCATTCCAGATACTGACGATTGATGTCGGTGATCTCTAATTCTCCTCGCGCCGAGGGCTTGAGACCCCGGGCAATGTCGCTCACCCGGCTGTCATAGAAATAGAGCCCGGTGACCGCATAGCGGGACTTCGGCCGCGCGGGCTTTTCTTCCAGGCTTATGGCATGGCCTGCTTCGTCGAATTCCACTACACCGTAGCGCTCTGGATCCTGGACCGGATAGGCGAAGACAGTTGCGCCCCTGGCCTGATCTCCGGCCCGTTTCAGAACCGGCGCCAGGTCGTGGCCATAGAAGATATTGTCGCCCAACACGAGAGCACTCGAAGCGCCCGCCAGGAATCGATCACCAATCAGAAATGCCTGGGCAATGCCTTCAGGCGCAGTTTGCACGGCGTAGCTAATGTCCATGCCCCACTGGCTGCCGTTGCCGAGCAATTGCTCGAAGCGAGGCGTGTCCTGAGGCGTGGAGATCAGCAGCACCTCCCGTATGTCCGCCAGCATCAGCGTCGAAAGTGGGTAATACACCATCGGCTTGTCGTAGACCGGCAGCAACTGCTTGGACACAGCCTGGGTAGCCGGGTACAGGCGAGTGCCAGAACCCCCAGCAAGAATAATGCCTTTTCGATTCATGTCTTGTGAGCTTGTGCGTAGTGGGTTTCCATCCAGCGCCGGTATTCACCAGTCACCACCTGCTCGACCCAGTGCTGATTTTCCAGATACCAGATGACCGTCTTACGGATGCCCGTCACAAAACTTTCGGCCGGTTGCCAGTCCAGTTCGTGCATGACTTTCCCGGCATCAATGGCATAGCGGCGATCATGACCCGGACGATCCCCCACAAAGCTTATTAGCCGCTCATGGGGAGTCACCGGCGAATCCGGATGCAACTCGTCCAGCAGAATACAGATCGACTTGACCACCTCCAGATTGGTCTTTTCATTACAGCCACCGATATTGTAGGTCTCCCCTGGCTTGCCTTTCAGCAGCACAGTACGGATTGCCGCGCAGTGATCGCTGACATATAGCCAGTCGCGGATATTGCTGCCATCGCCGTAGACAGGCAGCGGCTTGCCGCCCAATGCATTGTGGATTACCAGGGGAATCAGTTTTTCCGGAAACTGGTAGGGGCCGTAGTTGTTGGAACAGTTGGTAGTGAGCGTCGGCAGGCCATAAGTGTGATGATATGCGCGCACCAGATGATCGGAGGCCGCCTTGGAAGCCGAGTAGGGACTGTTGGGAGCATAGGCGGTGGTTTCGGAAAACGCGGGGTCGGTCGGCCCCAGCGAACCGTAGACTTCGTCCGTGGAAACGTGCAGGAAGCGGAAAGCGTTCTTCCCTCCCCCGTCCAGCGCATTCCAATAGGCGCGCACCGATTCCAACAGATTGAAGGTGCCAACGACGTTGGTCTGGATGAAGTCCGCCGGACCATGGATGGAACGATCAACATGACTCTCTGCGGCAAAATTGATCACGGCGCGGGGCCGATGTTGCAGAAGGAGTTTATCGACCAGCGCGCGATCGGCTATGTCCCCCTGAACAACGTGATGCCGGTCATCACCTTCGAGTCCGGCCAGACTGGCCAGATTGCCCGCATAAGTCAGTTTGTCCAGATTGATGATCGCTTCATCATCAAGTTCTAGCGAGTTCAGAATGAAATTGGCGCCGATAAATCCAGCGCCTCCCGTAACAAGAATCATCAGGCTTTCTCTTATTCTTTGGTAGCTCGTCCCAAGC
>JBAWGM010000061.1:0-14995 GCA_049592895.1 Thiobacillaceae bacterium
AAGTTGCCTGCTTCCGACGCCCGCGACGACAGGGTCCAGTTAATGCCGGCCGCATGGAACACCTTGGCATAGCCGATCAGGGACTCCACATGCGGTTCGGAGAAGAAATCCGCAGAAGGCGTGACCAGCATGACTTCCGCGCCTTCCTTGTCGAGCGGCAACTTGACCGGTGCGCCGGTATCGGCCTCGATATCCTCTTCCAGGCCGAGCAGCGTGTCTTCCAGCGCCGGGCCGGGCAGACCCAGGTTGTTGCCTATACGGTGCAACTTGCCGAGGATTTCGTTGGTGTATTTCTGGCCGATGCCCACGGCGTCCAGAATTTCGCGCCCGGCCATGGTGATCTCGGCGGTATCTATGCCGTAAGGGCAATAGACAGAGCAGCGGCGGCACTCGGAACACTGATAGTAATAGCTGTACCAGTCATCGAGGATTTCCTTGGTCAGATCTTTTGCGCCAACCAGCTTCGGGAAGTATTTACCGCTGAAGGTGTAGTAGCGTCGATAAACCTGGCGCATCAGATCCTGGCGTGCGACCGGCATGTTCTTGGGATCCGAAGTGCCGAGGTAGTAATGGCACTTATCGGTACAGGCGCCACAATGCACGCAGGCATCCATAAATACGCGAAAGCCCCGGTACTTGTCCAACAGGTCACCCATCTTGGCGATGGCAACATCGTGCCAGTTGTCCACCAGTTGGCCTGGAAAGCCCAAATCGCCCTGGATCTTCTCGGCCGCCTGAAAGGACTTGATTCCTGCCATCGCCCCTTCCCTGAGATGGGGAACGTCGATCTCGCCTTTCAGTACCGGAACATCAAATTTGGCTGCAGCCACAACGATCTCCTGAGCTTATTTTTCGAGCTTGATGGCCCAGGGCGCGATATGGCGCTCTTCGCGCGGGTTATCTACCTGGTTCCGGGTCGGGCTAAAAAACACACCTGGCGCATGCAGCAGCTTGCTGATGGGAAAGATAACCATCAGTGAAGCGATCAAGGCCAAATGGACCATCAGAATGGGATCAGGCGGCAGGGGCTGGATATCAACATAGAGCAGACCCAGAATGAACATCTTGAGCCCCTCGATATCGGTATGCGAAACGTAGGTCATCGCCATGCCCGACAACCCAATGGCGATGAGCAGAACAAGAATCAGGTGATCGGAAGGCGTGGAGATATAGCGCACCCGATCCACCAGGAAACGGCGCGCCCACAGGCCGCCCAAACCGATCACCATCAGGAAGCTGGCGTACTTGCCAAACGGCTGGATCGCCACCACCCAGAACGGGACGGGCTCAAGGAAATAACGCAGATGGCGCGCCAGAACCAGGAAGAGGCCAAGATGGAAAAGCCAGCCAAACAGCCAAGTCCACTTGCTGGCTTTGAACAGGCTTTCAAACAGGACTATTTCGCGCCCCATGCGCATCACCACACCGGTGGTGGTGGTGGGGGCCGGAGTGGTGGGAATCTTTAATGGCGCAGGCGTGCGGCTGTACACATAGATACGGTAAGCCAGACCACCAACCAGCAGGGCGGTCGCCGTATAAAACAACACAGCGTAGACGATTGTCAGGGCGGACATTCAACTCGCAGCCTAAGTCAGTTCAGCAAAAAACACTTGCAATCAATCCGCGACGGCAGATCTGCTGCCGCGGATCAGGTTCTGCCTAGATACAGCCGGTGGGCTTGGGCAGCCCGGCGATCTTACAAGCCTGCTTGGCGGGCCCGAACGGGAACAGCTCATACAGATACTTGCTATTGCCCTTGTCCGCGCCAAGCTTCTTGCCGATGGCCTTGGTCAGCACGCGGACCGCAGGGGCGATCTGGTACTCGTTGTAGTACTCGCGCAGGAAGTTCACCACTTCCCAGTGCTGTTCTGTCATGGTCACGTTTTCTCCAGCTGCCAGAACGTTGGCCACGTCTTCGTTCCATTCGCTTAGATCCTGCAGATAACCTTCTTCGTCCACTTCGTAGGACTTGCCGCCGGCTTCAATACTCGCCATGGTTTACTCCTTCTATCAAGAAAAATGAAATTACAGCCAGGATTGCACGTTGCTGTGCTCAGCCACCAAATCGACAAAGCCGTCGTAACCCACCAGCTTGATGCCATCTATAACCCGGTCGGCCAAGCCGCGGGCTTCGACGTCAGCCTGAAGAGCATACACTGGCATGCCAGCCATCGCGCCGCGCAGATCCTTCTCCACGGCGCTGTCTTTCACTACTGCGTACACACCATCCTCGATGAGCAGCAGGGCGCCACCCTTTGCCGCCGCCCGCAGGCAACTGGCCAGAGAGTTTCTTTCAAAGGGAGACTTGTTAACGATATGCAGCATTTCCGTTCCTCTCAGAAGCTAATGACTACGTCTTGCTCATTCATCAACATGCCCATCTCGGCAGCCGATTTGACCTGCACATCGACCAGCAGATCGTCCTCGGACAGACCCCGCGCTTGCATGGACTCGCGCTCCACGTAGAGCTTCTCGATATCGTAGCCTTCCAGCGCACGATAGGTGGGCGAGAAGTTCTTCATTTCCACGCCCTTGGTATTCTGACCCTTGGTCAACTGGAATACGCCATCATCAATGAAAGCCAAGCTTACGTCCTGATCAAACGCAGCGGAAATCAGCACCACTTCCAGACCTTCCAAGGCATAAACGGTGCCGTAGGGTGCCTTGCGGTTGAGGAACATGAACTTCTTGACTACGCCGCCTTCTTCCATATCCATTTCGTCTGCCATTTATAGTAACTCCCGCTTAATCGCCGAACACAACCAGGCGGTCAGCCTGAATGCCCGCTTCAACCAGTTGACCCAGACCAGAAATCCGGAAACCGGGGGCGATATTGTTTGCGTCCTTGCCCTGCCGGCTGGCTTCATTCTCGTCCAGCAGGCCGCGACGCTGCGCGGCGGCGATGCAAACCACCATGTCGAGGTTATGCTGCAGAGACAATTCTGACCAACGGTTCACAACATTTCGATCGTCCTGGGGCGGTACCGTCAGGCGGGTCGCGTTGTTCACTCCATCGTGATAGAAAAACACGCGATAGATTTCGTGGCCCTTCGCCAAGGCAGCCTTCGCGAACTGATAAGCAGAATCGGAGGCCTGGTGCGTATAGGGGCCTTCGTTAACCATAATGCCAAACTTCATGCGTTATCCCTGTGCTGTATGAATTTCAATTAGTTGCGCCCGCCGACCGGAGGCCGGCGGGCGCAACTTACAATCACTTTGCCTAGAAACGGATATGGTTGGAGGCGTTCAGCGTCGCCCGTGAACCACGCCAATCATCGATGTGATACTTGGTGAAAGGCAGACCGGTTTTCTCGAAGAAACGGGGCCAGCCAATACGGTCGATCCAGTCAATCATGCGTTCCCAAGGGCGGCCGTCTTCCTTGTACACATGCAGAATCTTCTTGACGACCTCCGCGGTCTCGGGCCAACGAGGTGCGTTGTTGGGCAGACCCGCCGCCACCAATTTGTGGAAGGTGGGCTTGGAGCGGGCGTTGGAGTTCTTGCCGCCAACCCAGATCGCAATCTTGGAATACTCGGGATCGTTGATCTGCATCGGCGGGCAGGGTGGGTAGCAGGCGCCGCAGCAAATGCACTTCTTCTCATCCACTTCCAGTGAAGGTTTTCCATTCACCAGTGCGGGACGGATCGCCGCCACTGGGCAGCGGGCCACAACAGCCGGCCGTTCGCAAACGTTGGCCACCAGATCGTGGTTAATCTTGGGCGGCTTGGTGTGCTGAACGATGATCGCGATGTCTGCCTGTCCACCGCAGTTGATTTCGCAACAGGAGGTCGACAGCTTCACCCGGTTGGGCATTTCGCACTTGATGAACTCGTCGTATAACTCGTCCATCAGCGCCTTGACCACGCCCGAGGCATCGGTGCCGGGAATGTCGCAGTGCAGCCATCCCTGGGTGTGGGCGATCATGGACACGGAGTTCGCGGTGCCGCCTACAGGATAGCCCGCATCGGTCAGTGCCTTGATAAGAGGCTCAACCTTGCCGGGGTCGGCCACCATGTACTCAATGTTTGAGCGGGAAGTGAAGCGCACGTGTCCGTCGGCATAGTTGTCGGCGATGTCGCACAGTTGACGGATGGTGTATACATCCATCTGACGCTGGGTACCGGCTTTGACGGTCCAGATCTCTTCGCCGCTTTCAGCGCGGTGGCGCAACACACCGGGCTTCGGATGATCATGGAATACCCACTTGCCATAGTTCTTCTTCATCACCGGGTGCATGAGCGGCATGGGGTCCGGCGCCCCGCTTTCGATGGGAGTTCTGAGTTCTGCCATTAGAGTTTCTCCAGATATTGTAACTTGGGGCGCGAATCGCTCCGCGCCCGAAACGTCTCTCGCCGCTTAGGCGGCAGCGTTCTTGCGCTCCATGTACTTGGCCGCTTCTTCCTCCCACCCGTCCATCCGGACGTAGGGGTTGGTACGCGGAGAGGCGATCATGTTGGGATCGATTTCAAGCCCGATGCCATCAAGGAAGTTCACCAGCCCGATACGGTCGATCATCTCACCGGTGCGCTCATGCTCCAGGGCATTCTCGGCAAAGAAGTCGAGAATGCTGCGCGCCAGATCGTTAAGCTTTTCGAAGTCTTCATCGGACTCGAGCTTCATAAACGGAATCACCACGGTGCCCAGGGTAGCGCCGATCTTGAGCACGCCCTTGCCGCCCACCAGAATGGTCACGCCCCTGTCCTTGCCAGGGAGCAGACCGCCAGGAATGACATTCATACAGTGCATGCAGCGCACGCAATTGTGGTTGTCGATTTCCATACAGTCATCTTTGTCCACCGCAACCGCGACCATGCCGTCAGCCTTGCTCTCGGTACCGATCTTCTTCAGGGTCAGGGCCTTGGTCGGGCACATGCCGATAACCTGATTGACCAGCTCGGTCTTGCCGTTCTTGGTGACCCAGGCCCTGACCAGGCTTTCGTTGACCTGCATGTTGTCGCGCCAGGTGCCCAGGGTGGCCATGTCGGAACGCTGGATGGCGTTCACGCAGTCATTGCCGCAGCCGGAGAACTTGAACTTGAACTTGTAAGGCAGGGCCGGACGGTGCATGTCGTCCAGGTTGTTGTTGATCACAGTGCGCAGCGCGCGGGCTTCGTCATAGCAGGACAATTCGCAGCGCGCGGAACCGACGCAGGACATGGAGGTGCGCAACGCGGGACCGGCGCCGCCCAGATCAAAGCCGTGTTCGTTCAACTCGTCAAAGGCAGGCTGAACGTTCTCGGTCTTGATGCCCTGGAACATAATGTCGCCGGACTGGCCGTGGAACGCAATCAGGCCCGAGCCATGCTTTTCCCACAGGTCGGCCATCCAGCGCAGAGTCTTGGTGTCATAGTGCATGCCGGCCGGCGGCTGCACGCGCAGCGTGTGAAACTCGGCGGCGGCAGGATATACGGGCTTGCCGTTCGCGTCTTTCAATTCGGTGAAGCGGGGGATGATGCCGCCGCCGTAACCGAACACACCCACCGTGCCACCCTTCCAGTAGCCTTTCTTTGTCTCGTAGGACGCTTCCAACTGACCCATCAGGTCAACCGCCATATCGTTGTCTTTGGCCAGCCGCTTCAGCCCGGTCACAAAACTGGGCCACGGTCCGCTTTCCAGCTGGTCAAGCATGGGCGTATCGTACATTTTCTTTGCCATGATCAATCTCCATTTAACGAAGTTTCGGGTTACCCCAAGGTCCGGAATGTCAGTCCAACAAAGCCTGCATCCTTGTGTTCAGGTGTCTGGCCTCCAATTGGAAAAGCCCTACAAATTCGAGCACCTTTGCATTCCGCGATGGTACATCCGGCAATCTGGGTAATACCATCATCAGTATGGGTAGCCCCTACCTACCCAGATGGGCTATATACTTCCCACCCACACGGGGCACTTATTTTCACCGACCAGTTCATGCAGACTTCACGCCTTCGAAGCGTTCGCGCGGGCAGCGATTATCCCAAGAGGCCAGCTTGTTGAATCCACCTACCGAGAGCAGGCATATTAATATGGATGAGATCGAAATCAAACCCTTGCAGAAATTCACCGCCAGTCCTTACCGGCAGGAAATTGAACTGCAGCATGTCACCCACCGGGCCGATTATGTCACCTTGCGGGTGAGAATCCGCGAAATTAAACGGTTCACCATTTTTGACATCGACGAGCGCACTGCCCGCTTGTGGGGCGAGGCAATGCTTAGCTGGGCCGATGATCTGGGTAAAGTCGGCGGCCAGGGCCCCACCGGAGACGAAAAATAGGCTGGCTATACGAGGATCACGCCGAGGCAGGAAACATCGACGTCTCCGCCGTGTCCGATGTCCATTTTGATCTGGTCGGCCATGCCTTGCCGATCGATCATGGCTGGGTACTGTACCAGGCGCTGATCCGGCTCGCGCCCTGGATTGCCGGGGAGGACGCGCTCGGCATCCACCCGGTGCATGGCGCCAACACTGGAAGTGGTGAACTGATCTTGAACCGCAGGGCCAAACTGGTCATCCGTTGCCCGGCCAGCCGCCTGGCAGATCTGGCCAGGCTTGAAGGGCAGGCATTTAGGGTCGGGGGACAAACCCTGAGCCTGGGCAAAAGCCGGGTCAAACCCCTGACCATGCATACGCCGCTATACGCACACATGGTCTGTACCGGCAGCGAGGACGAAAGGACATTCACCCAGGATGTGATCAGCAGCCTGGACGCAATGAACATCAACACGCGTTTCATATGCGGCAAACCCCAAAAAGTTTTCGATGGTGAGAAAATAACGACAGGCTACAGCTTAATGCTGCATGGCCTGCCCATCGCGCACGCGATCCAGGTCCAGCAACGGGGACTGGGCCTGCACCGGAAGCTCGGGTGCGGGATATTCATCCCCCACAAATCCATTTCCGCAGTAGGCGCCCTGGACTCGCCCTGAGCGGTATCTACTTGTTCAATTTGACCTAAAGAGGAGAAGATCATGGGACTGATGTACAACGGTGAAGAACTGGAAACCGGCGAGGAGGATTTCCTGCTGGAGGCCGTTTACGATGACGAGATTTGTCCGATCCTGGCGGAGAGGGAAAAGATCACCCTGAACGATGATCACTGGTTTGTGATCCGTTGGCTGCGCGAACAATACAAACAACATGGCCACACCCCCAACTTTCGCAACATGCTCATCGCATTGAAGGAAGAAGACGATAGCAAGGACTGGAAGACCCTGCTCTACACCCTCTTCCCCAACCAGCCCGCCCGCCAGGCCGTGCGCGTTGCCGGCCTGCCCAAGCCCTATGGCAAGGGCGGGTACTGATCAGGAATCAGAGGTCAGGAATCAGGGATCAGATTCTGTCTGATGCCTGATTCTCCAATCTGATACCTGATCCCTGATTCCTGATCCCCGATGCACAACACCCTGATCAGCACCGAGGAGCTCGCCGCCCACTTGGGCGACCCGCACTGGGTCGTCATTGACTGCCGCTTCACCCTCAACGACCCCACAGTAGGGGGCAACGCGTATCAGATAGCGCACATTCCCGGCGCGTTCTACGCCCACCTCGACGAAGACCTCGCGGGGCCCATCGGCGCGGGAACCGGGCGCCACCCCCTGCCCGATCCCAAGGTCTTGTCGGACAAGCTGTGCCGTTGGGGGGTGGGGATCAACAAACAGGTGGTGGTGTACGACGACAGCTACGGGTCCATCGCGTCGCGTCTATGGTGGTTGATACGTTGGCTGGGCCACCCTTCGGTTGCGCTGATGGATGGCGGCTATCAGAAATGGGTACGGGAAAAACGGCCAATCACGGCCGAAACCTGGGCTGCGCCCTCGCGCGGGGTGTGCCCCTCCCTGCCTGAGCGCAGTCAATGGCTTAGCGCCGAACAGGTATTCGCCAGGCTTGGACACATCGATTTCAAGCTGCTTGATGCGCGGCCGGAAACGCGTTTTTCCGGTGAAGTCGATACGATCGATCCAATCGCCGGGCACGTGCCCGGCGCAATCAACTGGCCGTTCGACGAGAACCTCGACATGGACGGAACCTTGCTTGCGCCCGAGGCCTTGCGCGAAATGTACCAGGCACTGCTGGATGGCACGGCGCCGGAACAGGTGGTGCACATGTGCGGTTCCGGCGTCACTGCATGCCTCAGCTTGCTGGCCATGGAAGTCGCCGGGCTGCCCGGTTCCAAGTTGTATGCCGGATCGTGGAGCGAGTGGATCACCGACGCGACGCGCCCGGTCGCCACAGGAGATTAGGGCGTGCTCACAGTGATTTCGCGCCTGCGTTGCTGCGAGAAAGCGATGGATGCAAGGCGCGGTGCGCCGGCAATGGTTACCCCATTGCCAAGCGCCGCAACACCGCAGACGCGCTTTCTCGCTGCAACCCTTCGGGACGGGGGCGATTTGGGCGCCCCCCTTTGTCGCAAGCCGCTTGCAGTGGCCTGCACTGCGGCGCGTCTCGCTTCGCAGGCTGGATCCCAAATCGCCCCCGTCACTGACGCGAAATTACTATGAGCACACCCTAATATGGCCATCCGAGTCAAGACCCAGTGGCACAACGATGGGGACGAACCGCGCGGCCCCGAGGAAGTCGCCACCGCCATCGCCACCAACGTGTGGAAGTTGGCGGACCTGGGCGTGATCAACCTGTCCAAGGCCGACTATGACATCATCACGCCGCAGCGCGGTTTCACCATCATCACCGAGTTCATTGCGTTCCTCGTGCACATGACCGACCGGCTGGTATATGGCCGGCTCGACGATGAAGACCGGGCCGCCTTGATCAAACGCATGGTGATCCGCCTGGCGGAAATCATGGAAGGCAATATCCATTCCGTGCTCGGCGACCATGATCACCCCTATCAGCAGGCCTTTATCGACAAGGTCAACCAGCGCATTGCCGATTATTCCACCTTCGAATTCCCCAACAATGAGCCAGGCTATGTGGAACTGCGCTATTTGGGCAATGCCATGCGGGACATCATGGAGGGTTCGGACCAGCCCTGGATCGTCGACCAGGTGCGGGAAATCGAGGTGCCGATCATGATGAAAGATATGAAGAAGACCATCGACGGCTTCTTCCCGACCGCCGGAAACGAGGCGACGTGATCCCTCGCGGCAGCCCCTTTCACCCGGACAACGCCGCCGACTACCAGACCTGGCGCGCAGCCAAACTGTCGGGCTATCCGCGGTCCGCCGGTGAGTTGATCGTCGAAGTGGCAAACCCCAAGGCCCTCACCGCGGCCGAGCATGAAGCCCTGTTGGCACGCTGCAGAAGGACCAACATGGCGATCTACGCCACCAATCAGGGCAATGCGCCGGACAAAAGCATACTGCTGAACATGGGGCGGCACTTCGGCCTCACCCGCCTGGACGCCAATTACCTGTCGGATGAAGATGCCATCAGCACCCTGACGGTCGCTGAAAAAGGGCATGTCAAAGGTGAGTTCATCCCCTATACGAACCGTCCCATACGTTGGCACACTGATGGCTATTACAACATTCCCGACCGGCGCATTTGCGCAATGACCCTGCACTGCGTGCAGCCGGCGCCATCCGGCGGCGAAAATGCCATGTTCGACCATGAAATCGCCTATCTCCTGCTGCGCGACGAAAACCCGGATTACATTCGCGCCCTGATGAGCGAGGATGTCATGACTATCCCGCCACGCGAGAGCGAATCCGGCATCGCTCGCGCCGCGGAAACCGGCCCCGTCTTCGACATGCTGGAAGGCGGCCAGCTCTACATGCGTTATACCGCTCGCACCAAGAGCATCGTATGGAAGCAGGATGAGGCTACCCAGACCGCGCTGGCCGCGCTGAAAAATATACTTGCCGGCGATTCGCCCTACATGTTCAAGAACCGGCTGAACGCCGGCATGGGCTTGCTGTGCAACAATGTGCTGCACGACCGGACCGGCTACATCGACAACCCTGACGCGCCGCGCACGCTTTACCGGGGACGTTACATCGATCGCATCAGCGGAACCTGATTTAAACTTCTGTCCGTTCAGGCCAATGATCTGATCATTCGCGACCAGGAGCCGCCCATGCCACAACTGCTCGCCCTTTCCCGTGCCGCCCGTCTGGTTGGCGTCCCGCGCGCTGCCCTGCAAAAGCGGGTTCAGGAGGGCAGTCTGCACTCTTACGAGGGCATGATTTCGACCGACGAACTTCTGCAGGCTTATCCGGAAATCAAGCTGGAAGATACGGGCATATTGGAAAAGACCACCCAGATCAAGCAGGAAGCGTTTGCCCGCCGGGTGCGCGACCGTTTGCTGCCTCCCAAGGAAGTGCTGGCCGAGCGCTTGTTCGAACAGAGCCGGGAACTGGCGGATGTCAAGATCCACCTCAAGCGATATCACTCACTGGTGATCGAAATGCAGGAGCAGTTGCAGGAACTATCCCGGCAGGCGCCGGAGGCTGAACGGAAGAACCTCGCCGGGCTGGACGCCTGGCTGGAACAGCAGCTGCAAGCCGTACTGGACACCCAGGCTCCCAGTGCACTCGCCGTCATGGATGATATGCTGAGAGTCATGAGCGCCCATGTCACCATCCAGCCGAGCCGCCATGACTTCTTCGTGGAAGGCACCGACACCTTGCTCGAGGCCGCCCTCAAGTCCGGCCTCGCGCTCAATTATGGATGCAGCAGCGGCAACTGCGGGCTGTGCAAGGCCCGAGTGGTCGATGGACAAGTGCTCAAGACCAAGCACCATGACTATGTGCTCTCGGACGCGGAGAAACAGCAGGGATACTGCCTCATGTGCAGCTATACCGCCGTTTCAGACCTTACCGTGGAAGCCCTCGAAGCAAACTCGGCCAGCGACATCCCTTCCCAGGAACTCGTCGCCCGCGTCAAGGCCGTGTCCCATTTGGGGCCGGACATGATGCTGCTGCATTTGCAGACACCGCGTTCCCACCGTCTGCGCTTTCTCGCCGGGCAAACCGTCACCCTGGGTCTGTCCGGCGCTGGCAGCGCGGAATTTCCCATTACCACCTGCCCGTGCGATGATCGTAATCTGCAATTTCATATCGAGCGCGGCCAGGGCGGCGCGTTCGGCGAGAAGGTGTTTGCGGGCTTAAGCAATACCGAGAGCGTGAGCGTGTACGGGCCATGGGAAGATTACGACTACAAGGAAGATGGCCAGCATGAGATGTTGTTTCTGGCCTTCGGCCGGGGTTTTGGCCTGATCAAGAGCCTGATCGAGCACACGATGGCGCGGGAGTCAGCCAACGACATGCTGCTGGTATGGGCGGGCTACCCACCCAACGGCCACTACATGGCCAACCTGTGCCGGGCCTGGACCGATGCCATGGACAACTTCCGTTTCGACCCGGTGACAATCGCCGGGCAGAATCCGTCCCTGGAAGCCGCCTGGACCGTGGACAAGCTGCTGGCCGATCATCCAGAAACGCTCAATTACGATATATATCTGGCTGGGCCCGACCTGTACGTTGGCCCTGCCGCAGAAAAGCTCAAGGCTGCCGGTGTCGGCGACCAGCAACTTGTCGCGCTGGCAGTTTAAGCGGGCATATCTTTCGAGGAACACCATGACTGAACAGACTACTGAACCCAACAGCGAACGCCGTATCCTGAGGGCGATGCGCAAGACCCTGACCAGCGTGGTCAAGGATGCCACCCCGCGTCCCGGCATGCCTGGATTTCTGTCCGATGAAACCGTGGAGCAGATCCGCGATTGTCTGGGCATCATTTCCCTGCGCGAGAAGGAACTGGCCGACGCCCTGGAACTCACTCCCGCCAAGCCCATGTATCCGGACCAGGAACGCACCGTTAAAGCGGTGCAGATCAGGGTGCCGGGCAAAGGCGAAGGCAAGCATTAGAGTTGATCAGATTGCTTCCAACAAACTTGTGACATGACCTCAAATTCTCATTCAGGAAAAGAACCATGAGCCAATTCGGTTTTGATGTACAGACAACCGGCCCATTTGCCGCCGCGGTGGACAAGGTTACGGCCGCGCTGAAAAACGAAGGCTTTGGTGTGCTGACGGATATAGACGTGCAGGCCACACTGAAAGCCAAGTTGAATGTGGATGGCCGGCCTTACCGCATCCTCGGCGCCTGCAATCCCCCTCTGGCCCACCAGGCCTTGAGTGCCGACGCTGACGTCGGCCTGCTGTTGCCTTGCAACGTGGTGGTGCGGGAAGAGGCAGACGGCAAGATCAACGTTTCGTTCCTCGACCCGGATGTAATGGTCAAACTGGTGGACCATCCCGAGATACGCAAAGTGGCGGTCGAAGCCAAGGCCCGCCTGCTGCGCGTGAGAGACAGTCTGGCGGGTTGAGACACCGCTAGCGGGCGCGCTGCGCGCATGAAGCTGGTTGAAATCATTGCCGACGCAGGCAGCGCGGATACCATCCGCGCGATCTCGGTTAATTGCAAGGCCTACGATTTCCGTCCCGGGCAGGTCGGGGCTGATGGTTTACTGGCCATGCGGCTGCTGGTGGCCAATGATCAGGTGCAGAAGGTACTGGACGCCTCGCAGAACGTGCTGGGCGCCCAAATCTCGGCCCGTGTTCTGGTCATACCTGTCGAGGCAACGCTGCCTCTTCCAACTGAGGAGGAACGCCGCAAGGAGCACTCGGCCGCGGCGACACGCGAAGCCTTGTACAGTGAAGTGGCAAGAAATGCCCAGCTCAACCTGAATTTCTTGGTTCTCGTCGTGCTCTCGACCATCGTCGCAGCCATCGGCCTGATTGAAAGCAACGTGGCGGTCATTATCGGCGCAATGGTCATCGCGCCGCTGCTCGGTCCTAACCTCGCTCTCGGACTGGGCACCGCGCTGGGTGATCTAAATCTGATGCGAAGCGCGCTGCTCGTGACCACCGTTGGAGTAGGGATCGCCATCGCCCTGTCGGTGGCTATAGGCTTGATCTGGCCGTTCCCGCTCACCAGTCCAGAATTACTTGCGCGTACCGACGCAGGCCTGGACTCGGTGGCCCTGGCCCTTGCGTCCGGCGCAGCGGCTGCGCTTTCGGTCACATCCGGCCTGTCCAGCGTGCTGGTCGGTGTGATGGTCGCCGTCGCGCTGCTTCCCCCCGCTGCAGCATTCGGCCTGATGCTTGGTCACGGTCAGGCAGGACTGGCAGCCGGCGCGGCGCTGCTGCTGGCCATCAACCTGGTGTGCGTCAACCTGGCAAGCAAACTGGTATTCCTGGTAAAGGGCATACGACCGCGCACCTGGTGGGAAAAGGAAAAGGCCAATCGCGCCATGGCCGCATACCTGATTGTCTGGGTCCTGACCCTCGTCATTTTGCTGTTCGCCCTGTACGTCCGCGCGATCAAGCCCTAGCTAAGGCGTGAAGTGCGCGTTTGCCCGGCTTAGAAGGGCATCTTGAATCCAGGCGGAAGCGGCAGACCTTGGGTCAGGCCACCCAGTTTTTCCTGCGAGGTCGTTTCGGCCTTGCGGATCGCGTCGTTCATGGCTGCGGCAATCAGGTCTTCCAGCATTTCCTTGTCATCCATGACGCTCGCATCGATGCTGACTCTGCGCACATCGTTGCGGCAGGTGATGGTTACCTTGACCATGCCGGCGCCCGCCTGGCCTTCCACTTCGATATCAGCCAACTGAGCCTGCGCCTTTTGCATGTTGTCCTGCATCTGCTGGACCTGCTTCATCAGATTGCCGATTCCGCCTTTGATCATGACTGTCTATATGGACGCTTCCCGATTGCCAAGGGTTTTGATTGTGTTTTAGTAAACAAGCTAAGGCTGCAGTTCTATATCCGGCCTTGTTGCAGGCTATATCCCTGCGGGCCCCGATGGATTTCGCTGACTTGCGCCTCATTCTCCGAACGGACTTTGATGTCCAGTCAGTCATTCAGGTTTAGCAAGCCACGGTCTGACCTGTTTGCCATCACACAATTTTTACCTATCGCAATCTTTCAGCATTCATTCCTTTGTTTGGTTCATCGATCGATGGGTCCAGTGTCAGCCCTACGCAGGCTTGATGCTGACCCAATCCCCTTGGTACGCCCGGTCATGAGCCAGCATGGCCCAGATCGTTCGTGCGATCTTGTTGGCCAGCGCAACCACCACCACATTGGACGGCCTGCGTTTGCCTAATTCATCCACCCACGCCCCAGGTTGCCTGGCGTTCATCAGCACCGAGCGAGCACCGTGGATCAGCAGGGTTCGCAAGTAGGTATCACCACGTTTGCTGATGCCCAGCAACCTTGTCTTGCCACCTGTTCCGGTTTGTTTGGGAACCAAGCCCACCCAGGCGGCAAATTCACGCCCGGACTTGAAGGCGTTGGCATCCCCCATCGTGGCCACCGCTGCCGTGGCAGTCAGCAGACCCACCCCGGGGATGGCGGCAATGGCTTTGGCCGCCTTGTCTGTCTTCAGCCAGACTTGTAGCTTGCGTTCGATCTCAACGATCTGGTTGTCCAGTTCTGTAATGCGCTGCCATTGCTCGCGTAGGGCTTCGATCACGATGCTGGGCAAGCGCTCGGCAGTCCGTTCAAGCGCGGCAGCAATCCCTTTGCGCAAACCGGCTTTGCCCTGCGGCATCACCTCACCGTATTCCGTGAGCAAGCCCCGTAGCGCGTTGACCTGCATGGTGCGCACCTTGACCAGTCCCTGGCGCATGCGGTGCAGCGCAAGAATGGCCTGTTGCTGCTCGGTCTTGATCGCAATCGGCTTGATGCCCGGCTGCTGAACGGCGGTCCAGATCGCCTTGGCATCGGCCACATCGCCCTTGTTGCCCATGACGAAGGATTTAACCAGCTTGCCGGACAGCAATTTGACCTCGTGACCTTGCTTGATGAGTTCCCGCGCCCAGTGCTGGGCACCCCCGCATGCTTCCATGCCAATCAGGCACGCTTGCCGGTTGGCGAAATGCTCCAGAAACTTCTCCCGCTTGAGCTGCAAACTCACAATCTCTCCAGTTTCAGTGTCTATCCAATGCAGTTGGAATACCCGTTTTGCAATGTCAATGCCGACTACGGTATGCTTCATCATGGATCCTCTGGTTTGCCTGGAAGAACTCCATGTTCCTCCCAATTTGGCACTT
>JBAWGM010000062.1:0-2548 GCA_049592895.1 Thiobacillaceae bacterium
TGTCAACGCAATTCATTGTCGCCTTTCCCCACTGGGCCGCTCTGGCTAAGTACTGGTCGTCGGCCGGCCCGTCATGATTCCGGAATACCCAGACAAGGTTTCGCCAATAACGATGCCGTCGTCGGTAATGTCAAACAATCGAATATCTTTGGCGTGCTCGCTGCCACGAACCTTGATGACCGCCATGACGCGTTTGAATTGGCCTGCGATTTCGATATAGCGCTGCACGATAATTGAGTCGGCGAGAAACGCACTGCCAAACGGACTGAAGCGCAAATCGGTGTAGCGGTCTTCCAGCTCCGAGGTCATCAATATCGTCACGCCCAGGCCAGTGAGCTCCGCAATCATCCTGTACAGCGATCCGCGAAAATCTTCGCTGAATTCGGGCGCCAGCGCCAGCTCAAATCCGGACAGGGAATCAATGACGACGCGCTTTGCCTGCATTCGATCAATCATCTGGATCAAATCATGCAAGGTCTCATCAATCGACAAATCCAGGGAACGCGTGTCGATCATCCCAACGTGTCCAGATTGGAGCAGCGAATACAGTTTCTTATTGCCCAGCAGTTGGCTGGGGCTCTTCTCAAACGCCGCAATCACACCGGCTTCGCCTCTGCGTACACCTTCGGCGAGAAATTCCGCTGCCAATATGGTTTTTCCGGAACCCGATGGACCGACCACAAGCAGCGAATAGCCAGTTGGCAAGCCGCCGCCCAGCATGTCGTCCAGGCCCGGTATTCCCATCGGCACACGTGCTCCTTCAGTGGGTGCCCTGGTCCCTGGCTCACCCACGGCGACGTCTTTGACAATCGCACGGGGGAAAATCCGAATCCCTTCATCGCCAATGCGGAAAGTATGCAAACCGGGCGCCTGGGCCTGACCACGGATCTTGACCACCTGCATCTTGCGCACCATAGAATTGCCGTGCAAATTTTGCGTAAGCCACAAGATGCCATCCGCCACCGTGAAAATGGGGCTTGACTCTGATTCTGCCGTCAAATATTCACCGATTAAAAATGTGGTGGCCTGCCAGCCGGTCATTTGGATGCCCAGTTGGTGCACGAACCGCTGCAGATCGGACACACCCTGGTCCTCGCGCCTGACTGACTGCACGACCGACCGAAACGAATCTACAAACACCAGGCTGGGTGCATAGGCTTTCACTTCGTCGGCGATGCGTGCCAGGATCCGGTCAAAATCCCCCTCCTGGAGTTCTGCAGACAGGTTGACGAAGCGGATCGACTGATTGAGTTTTTCGTGATCGAAAAACGCAAATTGCTGTTGATAACGCAGCATCTTCAAAGCGGGTTCCCCAAGTACGGTGAAGAACAGCGCCCGATATTGCGGGTTGGCCAGCGAGAACATGATCTGGTGCGCGAGCGTCGTTTTCCCGCTTCCCGGCGTTCCCGCAATCAGGTTAAACGAAAATTCCGGCAGGCCCCCGCCCAACAGGTTGTCCAGACCGGGGACGCCAGTTGGCAGACGATGTATCTTGACTTTGTTACTCATTGCTGAACTCCTTGTCGGCGCTATCCGAAGCGTCATTGCCCCAAGCCGAATGCAGAATGCCGGCCGTTAAGCTCTCGCCGATTAACGAAGCCAGGATATCGGTGAAAGTGATCAGCAGCAGGCGGTTCGCCTCGCTGGCGTGCGCAGGCGTCTGCTCCGCCAGACTGATCGTTAATTGCGCGAACCGGTGATCGGTCTGCGGTGCCAATGAACTGGCCGCCAGCCAGGGAAAGCTTGACTGGGCAAGAAATACGCTTCTCGCGCAAAGTGCATTGAATCCCCCCTCACCAACGAGAGAAATGATCTCGACCGCCAGCTTCTCCCATAACTCAATCGCGGCATCCGCAACCTGTTCAGTGGGCTGTGCCATGAGGCTTTCGATTATCTGGCGTCGCAGCAGGTCACTGGTTTCCATAAGAATAATATCAAGAATCGGCCGATATCAACGACGCTGGCGGCCTACAGCCGCACTCTGTGTTAGACATCCCGAGTTGGGAAAATTCATGTAGGGCTGTCTGTCATATTTGTAGTCGCCTTCTTTTGAAGCCTTGTAGCGCGGCTTTGAGTTCGGGTAATGCACGCTGCCACGGTCACTTAGCATTTGGCGAGGCTATGAATCTTGTTTCGAAGGGAAATGACCATGGCTCAATTCATACCTACAACTATACGCCTGCATATTGCGGCTGTATGTATGCTGCCGAACACAAGTCGCCGTCGTGCTCCCGCGCCGGCCCCGGAATCCTTGAGCACCCCTTCCAGGAAGGTGCCGAAATAAGTCGAGACAATGATCAGCGACCACCCCGAGTCGCCCGCCTCCAAGATGGAATACTTGCAAAGGATTTTCCACCAGGGCATCCGACGTTCTGGAACGGGCGAGCGAGTATCCGTTGTCACCAAGTTCTCTGGTGTTGGCGCCGGCAAGCTCGCAGGCAACGAGAAACTGGAAGTTAAAGACAAGGTTCAGAAACTTGTCGCAAGCAAAGTTTGGTGACCTCAAGCAAGACAGGAAAGATTCGAAGAAGGGCACCCTGACTTCAGC
>JBAWGM010000063.1:0-2411 GCA_049592895.1 Thiobacillaceae bacterium
GCTGGAAATAGACCCGATGATTCCCCATCCTGACCAGATCCACGTCAATACCCGCAATTGCGTCGTTACCCTGGAGGGACTGGTCAGCACCCAGACGCAACGAGCCCGCGCCGAACAGGACGCCTGGTGCCTGTTTGCGGTGGACGATGTGATCAATCATCTTGCCGTGAGCGGGTAGAAGACCGCCAGAGAGTGAATTGCACATTATTTTCGGGCAGTTTCACGCATGATTCGACATGACCACGCCGGGTACGCCAGTGAGCCATCGACACCACTATCGTGTGGCCGCCATCGCGTCAAGCTTTTGCGCTACTTCCGTTTCGCGTTTATCGGATTCCGGTAACTTTGCCGCGTGAACAATGCGACCCGCCCTCCGCCTTCTGCGCGCCAGGCCCAGACCGAGCTTGAGGTGGTGATCGAAGTCCCGCGCGGAAGCTTTCTGAAACGTGGCTCCACGGGGCAAATTGATTTCATCTCACCCCTGCCCTGCCCATACAACTACGGCTCCGTGCCGGCTTACATCGGACTGGAAGGCGACCTGCTGGATGCGTTGGTTCTTGGGCCGCGTCTGCCTCGCGGTACGCGAATTCGGGTCCAGGCGTGGGGGGCGGTGACCCTGACAGACCGTGGCATGTCTGACGACAAGCTGATCTGTAGCGCCCACTCGGTAGGCCCATCGGAGCGAAGAACCGTGCTGCGATTCTTTCGCTTCTACGCCAAATGCAAGGGGCTGCTGAATATCTGGCGACGCCGGCCTGGGCGCAACGCCTGCGAGGGCTGGTGCACGGCGGGTGAGGCGATTGCCCGCGCTCAGCCGCGCGACGATACCTGGAAGGGCCCGCCAATCAAGTTCTGACCAGCCTTTGGCTTCCCGTACGCGATCGTCCCTCCGGATGAACTGGATTAGCCTCGATCGCACGGAGAAACACATGAACACCCGCATCTATGTCATTAATCAGCCATTGCGGGCGAAGCGTGGCAATCCGGTTTGAAAGAAATCAAAACCTTACCGAACTTGCCTCACCGTTGGAGTCATCGCAAAGTCAAGTCAAACAGCGTCTCCTTAGCGCACCCCGCGGTGAAAACGATATCCCTTGAAACCCAGTATCACGCCATCAGGCGTAATCTCGTCCAGGCTTAGGCCGGGCGCCAATATTTCCCCTTGCCCTGCCATCGCGCCGTTGATCATGACACGGCGGTCTTTGGGCCTGCTCGAATACGCAAGGAAGGAAATTGATATGCCGGGAATCTCCTGCTGAATCGAAGCAGGCAATTCGCTCAGCGCCAGCACTTTTCTTCCCGGTTCGGCGTCGGTAGGGGCGATAGCATCTTGCCTCTGCGGCAATGACGTAGCCTCCTCCTTCGGCACCACAGTCGCCCCTTGGGTCAAAGCGGAGGCGGATTCACCGCTGGCGATTGGGGGCGTTTCCTGTTTCTTCGTCGTGCCTGCTGAGGGAAGGACAGATCGGGCGCCTGGCGCTGCGCTCTGTGTCAGCTCGACCTGTTCCCGCTTTGCGGCCATTTCAGGCAGCACGGACGACGGCGCCTGCGCAATCAGGCGAGAACCGGGTGTGGCCGGCTTCGCGGCGATCGGTTCAAGCGCGGGAACCGGCTGAACGGACTGCCATGGCCGCAGCCAGCCGACGGCGATACCGGCGCAGAGCAGGACCGCCACAAGTATGCTGTCAAGAACTAGCTTGGGCCGTTTGGGCGCCGGCGTCGTCACCTGTGCCGTCAGGAGGGTCGGCGTCACGCCACGTTGACGCTGCTGATCGGATTTCTTGAGCGCATCGAGGATATACGACATGGCTATTTTTCGCCTCGCTCGCGGAACAGTTTAGGTGCCGCTTGATCCGCGGCACCAGCCAGGCGCATCAGGGTTTGGCGCCCGACGACGCCGTCGGGTGTCAAGCCTTGGGCGAACTGAAACTGCTTGACCTGACGCGCCAGGGCATCATCGAAGACCAAATTCTCGTCTGTCTTCGCCGTCCCGCCCTGAACCTGCGCGAGTTGTCTGCTCAGCCATCCCACAGCCGGTCCGCGATCACCCTGCTGGACGCGTCTTTGCATGGCCGGCGGCACGCGCCACAGCAAGCTGTAGTAACCCGACCACTGAGACGCCAAGGCGCCTAGCGCGACTGTCGTGGTCTTGGCGCCAATCGCAAAACTGGCAGTCTTGGGTCCAAGTGCCGTCAATGTCGCAAAGAATTCCTGGTCCTGATCATCACGCATCTGCAATACCGCCGGGCGGTTCGATTCCCGAAGTTCGGCCAGACCGCCGCGGCCAGATCGACAGCGCAGGCCCAGGCTTTCGGCCTGTAGGCAAGGATCTGCGCCCTGATAATTTGCACCCCATGCCCGAAACAGTGCAGCGTAAGCCAGCACCTTGCTGCGCGAGCGCGGCTGGTCAG
>JBAWGM010000064.1:0-2514 GCA_049592895.1 Thiobacillaceae bacterium
TGAGAAGGGGGTGGATGGCGCAACTGATGCGCGTAACGTGCAGCGTCACTGGCTTGGTCACCCCGCGCAGGGTCAAGTTGCCTTCCACCGTCGCCTTGTCTTTCCCCAGATACCTCACCTTGGTGGACTTGTAGCTCATGGTCGGAAATTGGGCCGCATCGAAGAACGGCGCGGCCAGCAGGTCTTCGTCGCGCTTGCCAAAACCGGTATTCAGGGAACCAACCTGGATGGTGGCCTCCACCGAGCCCAGGTTCTTTTCTCTGTCGATGATGATCTTGCCGCCAGTCTGATTGAACTGGCCATGCAGGGTGGAAAACACCAGATGGCGAATTTCAAACTGGGGAAAGGTATGTGCGGGGTCCAAGGTGTAGGTCGCGGCCTGGGCAGATGCAGCCAGGACGAGGGACGCCAGCAGCGGGGCGGCAGTCATGCGCATTAGATTCTCCTTTGATCAGTCGATTGTGCGGCGCCGGTTGCATGCACGGAATGCATGGGCCGGTCGGGCCTCCTGGTCAGCCAGCTTGGTTGAACGACGTGTCCAAACCTCTTGAACCCGCGCCGGATTAAAGGTTCCGGATGCAATACGAAGCTGCCACGTCCACGAAGGGCAGCTAACGCCGGTTTTCGAAATACTTGAGCGATTTGCTTGGCTAAACGATGGCCATGCAAATCGCTTGAAAATCTCGTATAGTTGGAAATCGATGACGGCTTTTGACGGGGCGAGACAAGGCATGCAGACAGTTTCACTTGTAAGTTTCATCTCCTCTCCGGCGCGCTGATGCTATCAGCCTGCTCATCCCAATCGCGCGCGCCCGTCGTCACGGTGTCATCCGGGGCAATTCAGTTGTGCGATTCATGGCAATGCGTCCATGGGACCAACGCCGGTCCGCAGCAGGAAAAACCCTTGCTGAAAACGATATCGATTCCCTGGTTGAATGTCCATGAAGCCTGACGCCGTGAAGGGGATGATTCTGATCACCAGATACCTGACCAAGCCTTATTGGGACTTCGCTGACCCGAACCGGGGAAATCGGGTGCACAATTTTCACCATTACGCCAAGACTCCCGAACACGAGGTTGATACAGTGAACGACGCGAAACACGGGGCCAAATTCTGGATCGGCAATGCCCTGCTGACCCTGGCTTTTGCCTGTCTGTTCTTCATGGCCACTTTGTCGAGCTACATGGGCGCGTGGGCCATGGTACTTTGGGTGGCGCTTGCCGCGGCCGGCTTTTACCTTCTGACTGCGGACAAGGGCAACCCCACTAATTCGTCCGATTAACACGGGACAGCAAGACCCGCCAGGGACTTTTCTAGCCTTCCAGCATCGCGCTCCACTGTACCTGGCTTGCACGGACGATAGTCGCGGGCAGCTTTCAACCCCCCGTCATCTGCGCCTTCTTGCGCACCAAATGCCCGGCCTGATAGTCGTGGAAAGCCTGTTCTATCTCGGCTTGCGTATTCATCACAAACGGACCGTACTGCACCACCGGCTCGCCGATGGGCTTGCCGGCCACCAGAATGAAACGCGCACCGGCTTCGCCGGCAACGATCTCCACCTGGTCACCCTCACCCAGCACGGCCAGACTGTGTTGCGGCAAGGTGGCGGCGCCCGTGTTGGCGCTGCCTTCGTAGACGTAAACGAAGGCGTTGTATGAATTCGCCAGGTCCCGCGCAAAAACGGCTCCGGGGTCCAGCGTAACGTCCAGATACTGAACATCGGTTCCTGGATCGTCGATCACGCCGCGCTTCCCGCCGTATTTTCCCGCCAGCAGGCGGACTCGAACAGCGCCCTGACGAATTTCAGGAATCGCCTCGGGAGAAAATTCCTGGTAGACGGGATCGGCCATTTTTTCCGCTGCGGGCAGGTTGATCCAGAGCTGGAAGCCGCGCATCAGGCCTTTGCTCTGCTGCGGCATTTCGGAATGAATCACGCCGCTGGCGGCCTTCATCCACTGCGCGCCGCCGGAGCGCAGGTCGCCCTTGTTGCCCATGCTGTCCTGATGCCGCATGTGGCCATCGATCATGTAGGTGAAGGTAATGAAGCCCCGATGGGGGTGGTCGGGAAATCCGGCGATGTAGTCGTCCGGATCGTCGCTGCCGAAGTGGTCCAGCATCAGGAACGGATCAAGTCTGCGCAGGGCCGGGGTGCCAAGGGTGCGATGCACGGTCACGCCGGCGCCCTCGGTAACGGCGGCGGCCTGAATCAACTGGCGTACGGTTCGAATCATGATTTCCTCCTTCTTGATGCGAACTATAGGACCGAATGGGCAAACTTTCGTTAGTGACTCTCCGGGTATTATTAAGGCCGATTCCATAAAGGAGAGCCATGATGCGCATGCCCGTTCTTGTCATCTGTTTCATAACCCTGGCGCTGGCCATTCCGGCTCCAGGCCGTGCCGACGAATTCGACCTCCAGCGTGAGAAGGTGATCGGGGTGGAGAAGCACAAGAATATCAGGGTCGTATATGACGACAAGGATGACGTGTGGGATGCCGGCATCGGCAAGGGTC
>JBAWGM010000065.1:0-1892 GCA_049592895.1 Thiobacillaceae bacterium
GCCAAGGACCCGTACCTGAATATCAAGGTCACCGGGATGAAGTCGGGCGACAAGGTCACCGTCGACGTCGTCGACAGCAGTGGTGATACCGGCAAGGGCGAAGCTACGGTTTCATAACGTGACGGACGAGGTCGAGCAATAGCAGCGTCCCAGCGACCCGGCAAATTTGGGGAGAATTTCTCCCCAAATTTTTTCTTCATCCGCGCCATGTTGGCCAGACCTTGCGGAACAACACCTCGTACGAGCCGAGCGGCGCCACGCACGAGCCCGCGCTTGCAGAGCAACAACGACAATTGTGCTATCAATAGATCAATAGATAACGCCAAGTAATGCCGCATCAAACCGGCAAGCGTTTCGGAGAACCTCATGAAAATTCAGGCCAAACTTCTGCTTTCCCTATTTTGTCTGGCCGCATCCGCCGCCTTGGCTGACGAAGCCCCAAAAGCCCAAGGCAATCCCTATCTGCAGAACACGCCTTACCAGTTTGGTTTCGGGTCGGCTCCCATCAAGCCCTGGACCATGTCGCCCAGCAAGACCAAGGAAGAAAAAACCCGCATGATGAGGATGATGATGCCCTTGTTGAGCCACGGCATGCACATGAACATCCGCGATGTCATGAATTACATGACCACCAAATACAAGGCCAAGCCGGGCCTGAGTTTTGACGATGTAGTGGAATCCATGAAACTGCGGGCCAATCAATTGAACTTCAAGTTGGTGGGTATCAGCCCAATGTGGAGAGATATCCGGGCTGTCCTGGAGGACACAACCACGCCCCGCATGGAGGTCTACAGCTTCTGTGATATTGCTGCGGGTCGTGAGGTCATGAGCCTGGCCCCTGAGGCGATCGCGTTTCTGCCTTGCCGCATTGCGGTCATGGAGGATGCGGACAAGAACATCTGGGTGATAACTTTGGACTGGGACATTGCCTGGCTGGATTCAGTCAATGGCAGCATGGACATTTCTCCCGAATTGGCAAAGATGGCCAGAGACATCCGGGACAAGATGGATAACATCATGCAGGCAGCCGCGAATGGCGATTTATAAGGACAGCATGGAACAGCCCGATCGAGGGAGATGTTAATTGCGGTATATATTGACGACCGCGTATGGTGAGGAATCAATCCCAAAGGAGATGCCATGAAAACCCACGCCCTGTCCATTGCTGCACTTGCCCTGGTCAGCACCACCACCCAGGCCCAATACCCTTTGGACACGATGATGAATCCTGCGGCCATGATGATGGCGCCCATGAACATGCTGGCACCGATGTTGTCCGCGCCCATGACGATGATTAACCCGGCCACCATGATTAACCCCGCGACGATGTTGAATCCCATGAGCATGATCGCACCCACGTTGGGAAACGGCATGATGCTCAGCCCCCAACAATTTACCAATCCCTATTTGAACCCCATGGCGGGCGCGCTTCCGAGCTTTTTCCCCATAATGCCCGCACCCCAGCAAGCCCCGGCTTCAAGTTTCTTCCCCGTGATGCCCGCACCCCAGCAAGCCCCGGCTCCAAGTTTCTTCCCCATGATGCCTATGCCCCAGCAAGCCCCGGCTCCCCGCTATGGAATGCCGGCCAATGGCGCTCCCGCCGCGCCTGCCCAGAGTGCCTTTATGCCGTTCTTTCCGGCAATGCCAGCGCCCCAGCAGGCTGCTGCACCCCAAGCTCCTGTGCCTCAGCCTCCCGCAGCCAACATGTTTGACCCGTCATTCTGGATGAAGATGTTCCCCAACGCCGCACCGCCGGCACCCGCTGCGAGCCAGGCACCGCAGCCCGCCCCGGCAACAAGATAGCGTGGCCAATTGCGCCCTGACCAAGCCGAAAGCCAAGTCCGCAATTAGGACAACAAGCGATAAATCAACTGCCTGCGCCAGGACCACAC
>JBAWGM010000066.1:0-1571 GCA_049592895.1 Thiobacillaceae bacterium
GGCGAAGCTGGCGAAACTCTTGCCTGCCGAACGTGCCGAACTGCGGCTGATGCGGGTGCAGGCGGCAGAGATCCAGCGCCTTCGAACAAGCGCCGACAACTCCGGCAAGGGCGGCCTGGAACAGCGGATAAAGTCATCCGCCGCGGCTTTTAACCTTGGTGAGAGTTTCACCCAGTTTGTCGCCCTGGCGGACAATCAAATCCAACTCAGCACCCAACCGATCGCGACCAACACCTGGATTGATTGGCTGGCTGATCTGGAGCGGCACGGGATCATCGTCGCGCGTTGTCACATCACCGCCAGCGAAGAATCAGGTTTGGCCAAGCTCGACCTGACGCTGACGAGGTACGGTCAATGAAGCGTTTGGTCAAAGCAGGACTCTTGCTCCTGGTTCTCGTTCTTACCTATCTGGTCATCCTGCCCGCTACCTGGATGGATTCCCTGTTGCGGAACGCCAGTCAGGGTACTCTCGAAATGACGGGTACGACAGGCACTTTCTGGCGCGGCGAGGGAAGCCTGCAGGCCCTTGTGCCGAGTGGCGAGGTGGTTACGCTGGTTCCCGTGAAGTGGGCTATCGCGCCAGGAGAATTGCTTGCGCTTAAGTTGCATATCGATGCACAGTCAACGCGCGACAACAAACCGGTACTGAACGCGACTCTGGGCCTGGGTGATACCTATATACAAGAGGCGAGGCTGGAATTGCCGGCAGCGCTGCTGGGAGTGCTGTCCCCAACGCTCCGGGCCGCGGCCCTCTCGGGCCAGCTTGCCTTGCAGGCGAAGGAGCTGCGCTTTGACGGCAGCCATGCCGCCGGCAAGGCACAGGCGTACTGGAAGGCCGCCGGTTCAAGCCTGAGCCGCGTTCGTCCTTTGGGCAATTATTTGCTGGCCCTGACCGGTCAGGGCAATGGCCTGGACTTTCACCTGAGCACGATGCGCGGGCCGCTCACCCTGACTGGAACCGGAGGCTGGCGCCCTGGCAAGCCTCCGGACATTCAGGTTACGGCGACACCGGAAGCGAGCGTCCGCCAGGAACTGGCTCCCCTGCTGCGCATGATGGGCCGTGAGGTCAGCCCGGGAACCTACAAATTAAGCATCGACCAGAATGTGCAGGCGATAAGTCCCTAACCCCCTGCCTGATAATGCCCGCCACCGCGCCGAAAGTACTTGAAAGAAAGAATTGCGTATGATTGCATCGCTTGTAAACAGGTGGGACGCAGTGATGGCGATGGGTTTGCCAACCAAACTTGTGCTCCTGTTCTGCGCGGCCGTGTCGATCCCGGCTTACGCTGAGCTGGGCGGTGATGAGGCAGGAATTTCAAATGATGCAGCCGTCACCAGGATGCAACTGCGTGCGGTCGCCCCAAGCGAAACGCGCTATCGGGTGCATGAGTTGCGTGACGAGGCAAGCAACGTAACTGTGCGCGAATACGTCAACCCGGATGGAAAGGTATTTGGGGTCGCGTGGGATGGATCGACAAAGCCTGATCTCAGCCAGACGCTTGGCCCTTATTTCTCCCGCTACACCGGCGCTGCCGGGCATGGCCTGGCCCGGCACCTCAGAAGCATTGACC